>JBPCXK010000678.1:0-2756 GCA_051008635.1 Gammaproteobacteria bacterium | reverse complement strand
CGGATGGCCATGCCGACGCGTTTGTCCGGCTTCTGGTGTACGGTGACGTCGAATGTCTCCTGCATGTCCATGGCCGCCTCGGCCGCGACCGAGGCGTCCGCGAACGTGCACAACACCTCGTCACCGATGGTGTTGATGACCCGGCCTCTGTGGATCTCGACCTGATCGATGATGGCCTCGAGGCAGGCGGCGACCTGCTGTTTGGCTTCCACGTCACCGAGGCGTTCGTAGAGGCTGGTGCTGCCACTGATGTCGGCGAACAGAATCGCGAGTTGGGATTGCTTTTCGGTCATATGGTGTGCTCGCTGAGCATGATACCCACAGCTTGAAGGCATGAGAAGGTGCGGAGACTCTCTGCGAGAGCTGATTTCGTGGGAACGGCTCTGCAAAGAGCTTAACAACCCCTGCTGTATCGATGTTACCTGGACAGCGGTGCGCGCCGCTGAGAACGATCGGCTGAAGGCCTTACTCGGGAGATTCCAGGTCCGCGACCAGCATCTTCAGAAAACGCGTCGCTTCACCTCCGGTGACGGCGCGGTGATCGAACGTGAGCGAAAGCGGCAATACTTTGTGGACGACGACCTCGTTGCCGACCGCAACGGGCTGCGCCCGGGCCTTCCCGGCGCCGATAATCGCCACTGCCGGCGGCACCACCACCGGAGCGGCATAGCGCCCGCCAATGGCGCCGAAATTCGACAACATAATAGAATAGCCGCGCATCTCTTCTGGCGGGACCTTGCGGGCGCGCACGTCGCGTTTCATGGTTTCGAGGCCTGCGAGCAGATCAGTTTCGTCACGGTCGGCGATGTTTCGCAGTACGGGCACGAACAGACCTTCCCCGGTGTCCACGGCAAGACCCAGATCGATCTTTTTCAACAAGCGTCGGCCGGTGGAATGACTGTCGTACCAGGCGTTCAAGGCAGGTTCAGCGCGGCAGCCGGCGACGATAGCCCGCGCAAGACGAATAGTGGTGTTTTGTGACTCCGGCCAGGTATCGATGTCCGCATCGTCGAACACCGTCGCGGGCACGACTTCGGCGTGTGCCTGCGACATGCTGCGCGCCATCGCACGGCGCACGCCTCGCAGTGGCTCCAGCGGCCCGAGCTCACCGAGTCTCTTCGCAACCCGTTGCACATCGGCGGCGGTAACCGTGCCGTTCGGGCCGCTCGGTGACACGGTGCTGAGCTGGACATCGAGCCGCCGCGCCAGCGCGCGCACGGCCGGCGTTGCTTTGACGCCCGGGCCCTTGTTGCCGACACGGCTCGCCTTTTCATTGACGACTTCGTCACGCGCTTCGACTTCGCCTACCACCGTGCCGGCGTCCTGCGCCGCTGCGGGTGGCGTGGCCTGCGTCTCGCCGGTGTCGAACTCGACCAGCGGCTGGCCGGTTTCGATAATGTCGCCCGCGCCACCGAACAGCTTGCTGACAGAACCGCTATACGGGCTGGGGATATCGACGATGGCCTTGGCAGTTTCCATGGACACCAACGGCTGATCCTTCTCGATCGTATCGCCGGGTTTGACGAACCACTCGACGATCTCGGCATCCGGCAAACCTTCGCCGAGGTCGGGGAGGTTGAATACGGTCATCACGCGTACTCCATTGTTTCGCGGGCGGCTGCGAGGATGCGGTCAACGCTCGGCATGTAGTGATCTTCGAGTTTGAACAACGGCATGACCGTGTCGTAACCCGTCACACGCCGCACCGGCGCCAGCAGATTCAACAGTCCTTTTTCGGCGAGCTGCGCGGCGATCTCCGCACCGACGCCGCAGCTTAGCGCCGCCTCGTGCACAATCACGCAGCGCCCCGTCTTTGCGACCGAATCCACGATGGTCTCCGTGTCCAGCGGCTTCACCGTCGCGACATCGATTACTTCAGCGCTGACGCCGTCCTTTGCCAGCTGCTCGGCGGCCTGCATGGTTTCATGTGTCACCGCTCCCCAGGTCACGAGCGTCACATCCGTGCCTTCACGCAAAGTGAAACACACATCGAGCGGTTGTGTTTCACCATCGTCGGGGACGTTCTGCTTGACCAGGCGGTAGACCCGCTTTGGTTCCAGGAACACCACCGGATCCGGATCACGAATGGCGGCGAGTAACAATCCGTAGGCGCGGCCGGGCGAGGAAGGGACGACCACGCGTAAGCCCGGCACATGCGCCAACATCGCCTCGGTGCTCTCGGAGTGGTGCTCCGGGGCATGAATGCCGCCGCCAAACGGTGCGCGCAACACCATGGGGCAACTCAGCCGACCGCGCGTTCGGTTGCGCAGCCGCGCGGCGTGATTGGCGAGCTGATCAACGCACGGATAGATGAAACCCATGAACTGGATTTCCGCCACCGGCCGCAGGCCCTGCGCGGCCATGCCGATGGCCACGCCGCAGATGAGCGACTCGGCAAGCGGCGTGTCGATCACGCGTTCACTGCCGAAACGTTGTTGCAGGCCCACCGTGGCGCGGAAGACGCCACCATTGATACCCACATCTTCGCCGAGCACCATGACATTTTCATCGGCCGCCATTTCGTGCGCGAGCGCCATGTTGACGGCCTCGACCAGCGTGACTTCAGGCATTATCCCTTGCCTCCACCGGTCAGCGAATCGCGTTGATCCCGCAGCGTCTGTGGCGGAGTTTCGTACATAAAATCGAAAATACTTTCAAGCGTTTGCGGCTTTATATTCAAGTATTCTGTGATTTCTTTTTCAACCTCGACGCCGCACTCCGTAGCGAGCTGGCGCTCCTTTTCCTCATTCCACGCG
>JBPCXK010000677.1:0-7939 GCA_051008635.1 Gammaproteobacteria bacterium | reverse complement strand
CTGCCAGCCAGCGCTACGCCGAGTGTGTCGATGATGCATCGGTGCGCCACTCGCGTAACTTCGGCCGGAACATCGCTGGCGTCGAGACTTTCCGTCCAGGCTGCCAGGCGCGTGGCAAGGGTTCGGGGCGTGGACACGCGGTCTCGATTCGTATCAGTCACCAGCGCCCGCATTGCGGCGACATCGCGCTTTGTGGAAGACGGATCGGGAAGCGCCTGCGAAGATCGGCGTCGACATCCGGCGGAATGTACGAAGGATAGTGTTCGCCGAGTATTTCCCTCGCGCGAACGCGGGCGCGCTCCCGGATGTCCGTCGCACCTTTCTCCTGCCATTCCTCGGGTGTGTGACGATCGCCCAGTTTCGGATATACGTATTCCGATTCCATGATCTCGAGCGTCTGACCGGCGCCCAGGAAATGTCCCGCACCGTTCACCGTCTCCTCGATGAGGTCGACGGCGAGCGTCTCTTCGCTAATCTCGATACCTCGCACGGCGCGTTGCACAAAACCGAGCATCTCGTCGTCGATAACGAATGCCTCGAACGAGCAGCCGAGCAGGCTCGCGAGCATGCCCGCGGACTCGTACACCAGATTTGCGCCGGCCACGCCGGCCAGCACTGTGGTCAACGCCTTTTCATAACCGGCTTGCTCGTCCGGGATTTTGGAATCGGTCATCCCCGCCGCCACGCCGCTCGGTAGGCCATAAAAGTTCGACATCTGCGCGGCCGCCGCGTTGAGCACGGCTTCCTCGCCACCCCCACCACTGAACGCGCCGGTGCGCAAGTCGGACACGAACGGCCAGTTGCTGAAAACAAACGGGTGCGCGGGTTTCAACAACTGCACGAATATCAACGCAGCCAGCGTCTCGGCGACTGTCTGCACAAGCGTGCCGGCAAGCGGGGCAGGCGCGGTTGCGCCCGACTGCGCGGCGGTGATGGCGTTGATGGGCATGCCGAGGCGCACGGCTTGCGCGATGACCTTGCATGCGTCCTCGCCATAACGCAGCGGTGGCACGATCGGGCTCGTGTGCAATTTGCAAAACGGCCGTTCGCGAAAGCGCCCCTCGCCGCCGAGCACGGCATCGAACATCGTGACGATTGGGGCAACGTTTTCAGCTACGGTGATCGCGGTGCCGATGTGTTTGCTGGTGCCTGCCACGCAGGCATAGGCGGTATTCAGATCGAACTCCAGCCAGTCCTCGAGGTCGGTAGCGATGACACAGCGCGTAAACCAGTGCACGTTGTCGAGCCTGTCGACCAGGCGCGCAAAGTCGTAGAGATCGGTGAGGGTGGAGGAACGGTAGGCGTTGTTGTCAGGGTCGAGCACCTTGACCGCCGCGCCACCAGTGCCGTAGTGCACGCGACTGCCCGAAATATCCAGATCGTGTCTCTCCTCGCGACCATGCAGGACCACGCGGCTTGCGCTATTGGCGACGATGTCCTCGACGAAAGCGCGCGGAAAGCACAGACGCCCCTGTGTGTTGACCTTGCAGCCTTTGGCGCATGCCAGATCGAGCAGGACTGAGGGTGCATCGGCCATGCCGACGCGTTCGAGCACGTCCAGCGCCGCGGTGTGAACGCGTTCGATGTCACGTTGGCTGAGGGGTTTGTAATGCCCGCCCTTGAAGCCTGCGCGGACTGGGGGTTGGGCTTTGGTGGTTTTGTGGAGGCGTTGTGCGTGTTTTGCCTGGCGTGCGCTGCCGCGGCGTTTTTTTGTTTGGGTGTCCATACTCGCTTTGTGTGGTGTTCTGGTTTAGCCGTGCACGGGCGATAATACACGAGTACTGGGAGGGTGCGTTGGACGGACGCTACAGAGCAAATTGGGAACTGCGGTTGAATACGCCTGGACAGTTTGCCGAGCATATTGGTCGTCTTGTGTACGCATCAGCGTTGCTTACGGGTTTGGTTTGCGGAACGACAAAAGCCCCACGCCGTGCGGGGGTGGGGCTTTCTCGGGCCACGGCCTATCTGGGACGTGGTTTTCTCTTAAATTGGCGACACGCTCAGACCGAGCGCGTCGCGGATCAATTCCGTCATCTCACCGACGGCCATGTGCGCCGATGACTGCGCCGGGGGATCGTAGCCGGTGAGCATTTTGCGTGGCGTCACATCAATCCGCACGAAACTCTCGGGTGCGGCGACAGCCCGATACTCGAACCAGCACTCGCCACGTTCTCCTTGGTTCGTCAGCTCAAGTACGTCCGCAAACCAGTCACACTGGTCAGGGTGAACGAGGTCTTGGTCCCCCCAGAAGCTAACGAGCGTTCCTCCCTCTGCCCCGTCCCGGTACTCGTTCAGGAGCAGATCGATTTTCGTGGCAAGCCGCTGTGCTTCGACTACAAACTCGCTCGGCGTCACGACCATAAAACCGGGCAAGCCATCTAGAGGCGCGAACTGCGCGTCTAGAGGCACAAACTGCGCCTTGATTACTGTCGGTAGGGTGCCGGTCATTGTGAACCCTCTGCTGATTATATCTTGCGGTAGGCCGGGATCGTCACCAGCCGCCGTAAGAAATCCCGCCGACGGCAAGACCGCCAACTTAACAGTATCGGGCACGACATCGCCGTCATCACTACCGGGCTCGCTTCCGCAGGCTGCGAGCAGCAACACCGCCACCGAGAGAACTAAAGCGGTTAGTCGTGGCATGAGGCATCCTTTCCTCAAAGCCCCACACTGTCCCGGAAACAAATCCGGCTTGCAGTATGGGAAGGGAGTAAGAGTAGAGCCGAGGACAGCGCTAGGCACTTGCCCAATTTGCGCCCTCTGGCTCATGTGGACGCGATAGGAGGACTAAAAGTAAACCGTTCCGGCGCTTATGTCAAAAAAGTATACGGCAGGCCGGAAGTTCGACGGCCAACTGTTGCCGGCCTCACATTCATACGATCGATGAAACGGCACCTCGGCAATAGGGACTTCCACACTCAAATCCACAGCCTAAATACCCCCCTTTCAGCCGCCGACGAATGCGACTTCAGGCGTCAAGCGGCGATATTGTTCCCAGCCTTCCAAGAAAACGACACAGGACCTTTGGATTCCATTTCGACGCGCGCTCGGCCGACGAAGGGGTGACGATCAACCCGGCATCGATTCTAAGCCCTTGATTTTATTTTCGGCGCAGAATAATCAGAAAAAAATCGCTTTTTCGTCGCCTCTTTTAAGCCCGGGCGTGCTGACATAGTCACGACGCTGACTCGTAAGGAAACCGCACGAGGGGTAAGCTTAAACCAGAGGAGAGTAACCATGCTCAGACCTACATATCTCAATCGCACCATCAGAACGGCGGCGCTCCTTTTCATATCGTTCGGCATTGCCATTCCTGCATGGGCAGGCTCCCTCCACGATGCCGCAAAGAATGGAGATGTCGCCCAGATTAAAATACTCGTCGGCCAGGACGTGGACATCAACGCTAAGGGCAAGAACGACGCCACACCATTGCTTGTGGCGGCGCTGGCGGGTCGGCGGGATGTGGTTGAGTTACTTATTGACCAAGGGGCCGATATCAGCGCTAGCAATAAGGGCGGTCTTACACCGTTGCATGCGGCCGCTTACAATGGCCATGAAGACGTGGTGGAATTTCTCATCACTAAGAGCGCTGACATCGACGACCAGCGTAACCGCTTCGGTGTTACACCATTGCATGCCGCGGCAGAGGAGAACCACTTGGAGGTCGTCAAGCTACTGATCGCCAAGGGTGCGAATCTAAGTCTCGAGGAAGCGAACGGCCCCTACACTGCGTTAACCCGGGCCGGTTACCGTGAACATTGGGACATCGTCAATCTGTTAATAATGCATGGCGCCGAATGTCAACCCGTCGACATCGTAGGGGAGTGGCTGTTCGATGAGTGCACCAGACGCAAGAATTAATAGCTTGGAGGTAACGATGAACGCAATAATTCGACTTTTTCTGGGGAAACGCTCTCTGCTGATCGTAGGGCTTGCTGTGGGTTTTATGACCGGCCCTTCTCAGGCGGGTGAGATCAATACAGGATACTTTGGCGGTGTTGCGATCGAGGGCTACGATCCGGTCGCCTATTTCACTGAGGGTCGGCCAATGAAGGGCTCCGAAGAATTCGCCCACGAATGGTTGGGTGCGGAGTGGCACTTCGCCAATGCCGAGCACCGCGACCTGTTTGCCGCCAGCCCGCTCAAGTACGCACCCCAGTATGGCGGTCATTGCGCAGATGGGGTTGCCTATGGACAAGCTACCGCCAACATCGATCCCACCGCCTGGTCCATCATCGAGGGTAAGCTCTATCTGAACTACGATCCAGGAGCGAAGCAGGAATTCGAGGAGGTCGAGGGCATGAAGGATAGGGCGGACGCGAACTGGCGGGAGATCAAGGCGCGCCTGGCCCAACAATAGGCGGCCGTTGTGAGGAGCTGACTGCGCTATTGCATCACTGAGAAGTATTGGATGCCGGTAACGTTTACGAACACATACTCGTCGTTGCCCTCCCGGCTGCCATTGGAGTTGCGGTAAATGTGGCCACAATTCTTGCGGCCCATGAGCTGACCCTCATACTGCTGGCAGAGCACGTCCCCTTCCACTTTTGCGGTACCGGTGAAGAACGTCGAAGTGCTGCGGTACGCGAACGATCCGTCTTCGCCAACCTGCTTGACAAACGGCACACCCTTGGCATGTCGCCCCGCCCAGGTGCGACCGAGAGTTAAGGCTCTGATCGCGCCATTGTCGAGACGGTCCTCATCGCGTCCCTCGTAGCCGAAGGGTAAGTCTGGCAAGCCTGCCTTGCGCAGCGCGTCAAGTAGGTGGGTTAGATCCCGCTCATGCCGGTGGTTGGCATAAACCACCCGGTACAACGCAAGGTTTGTGGCCGGATACAGCTCGACCAGGTCGTCGATCGCCGCCTGTGCCTGAGTCGGCCGATCCGCCTGCGCATAGGCGGCGGCCAGGTACAAATGCCCGAACTCGCTTTCTGGACTGGCGTCCCGAGCCGTCTTAAGCGGCTCGATCGCCTCGTCATACCGGTGATCTGCGAACAACGTGAATCCGAGGATCAGGAGTACGCCCGGGGTCGGCCTCGGGTTAAGGCGAAGCGCTGTGTCCATGGCCTCTACCGCCGCTGCCACTTCGCCGGAGTACGCGAGCACAAGGGCGAGGTTGACATAGGCCTGGGCGTCGTTCGGGCTCAGCGACACGGCCTTGCGTGCCGACTCTATGGCTGCGTCGTACTGACCATCCACAACCTGGAGTACACCGAGCACGGAGTATGCTCGCGCATTGTTGGGGTTTAGCTCCAAGGCCCGCGCTGCGGAGTCGTAGGCCCGCTTGCGGGCCACGGCCCCGGCGATCTCGTGACTGAAATCCAGGCGCCAGGCCTCCACCAGCGCGCGCGCATAGCCAGCATGAGCATCAGCGAAAGTAGGGTCGAGAGCAATCGCCTTCTTGTAGAAAGAGCGCGTTGCCTGAGCCACAGACGAGTCTGCACTGTATATCCCTTGCTCGGCGCGTAGATAGTAGTCATACGCTTCGAGATTGCTGGTCGGCGGGCGCGTGAGCTGCGCTTGCTCGCTGCGTGTCAGCTTGACCTCCAGCGACGACACGATCTTGCTGATAACCTCGTCCTGGAGTGCAAAGATGTCTTTGTAGTCGTGATCGTAACGCTCCGCCCAGAGATGCCCGCCCGTTGTGGCATCGATCAGCTGAGCGTTGATCCGCACTTTTTCGCCGTCGCGACGTACACTTCCTTCGAGCACGTAACGTACACCAAGCTCCTCAGCCACCTGTCGCACGTCTATCGGTTCAGCCTTGTAAGCGAACACCGAGTTGCGGGCGATGACGAACAGGCCGGAGATTTTGGAGAGGTCCGTGATGAGATCGTCCGTAATACCGTCGCTGAAATACTGTTGTTCTGAGTCGCCTGTCATGGTCTCGAAGGGCAGCACGGCAATCGAAGGTTTGTCCGCCGTCGGAAGCGCCGAGTGCTTTTCGGACGGCGGAGCTAGCCAGCTGAATACCCCAAGGCCAATGACGAGCAGGGCGGCACAAGCTGCAATGAGCTGACGCGTCGAGCGTCGTGTTTTCGCAGGCGGCGTAGGTGCGCGAATCTCCGCGCCCGGCCTCTGTTGCGCTTGGTACGCCCGCACCGGCTGGTCGATGTTCTTCACCGACTGCTCGCCCAAGAACTCATAGTCAAGAGGAAGCTTTGTGCCAATGGCATCATAGACTGTGCCGGATATGCAGATCCCGCCGGGCTCAGCCAGGCTTTCGAGTCGGGCAGCCACATTCACGCCGTCTCCGTAGATCTCATTTCTGTCGACTATGACGTCGCCCAGGTTGATGCCAATACGAAACTGAAGTTTGCGATCCCCCGGCAGGTCCGCGTTGCGTTTCGCAAGGCGGCGTTGAATATTTGCTGCACAGCTCAGGGCATCGACGACGGTGGTGAAATCGGCCAGCACAGCATCGCCGGCATAGTGCAAGACGTTACCGTCATGGCGCTGGACGGAATCGGTGATCACGTCGAGATAGGCGCTCAGGATACGGTGCGTTTCCTCCTCATCTTCACCGGTCAAGCGGCTGTAGCCGGCGACATCGGCGTAGAAGATAGCGGCGAGCTTGCGCGGCAGAGCGTGTCCGGTCGATCTGATTTGGCCGAATGGACCCTCTGCGCGAGATGAAACCGCCACGTCGGCTATCAGGCGGTAGCCCATTTTGGGGATTGTTTCGATGATCCGGGGTTGCCTTGGGTCATCACCGAAGGCCTTGCGCAGCTTGATAATGGCGCTGGTCAGCGCGTCGTAGCTCACTACGGTCCCCTTCCAGACCTCATCTTCCAGCCGCTGACGTGTGACCGCCTCGCCCGGCCGCTGAGCGAGGTACATCAGCACCTGCATCGCCTTCGGCTCTAACCGGGTGGTCGAGATTCCTTTCGAGATGCGGTTGGCAGTGGAGTGAACGGACCAACCGGCTATGCGAAGGTCGTGAGAAATTTCATCGTTCATAACCGCGCGACGAATGGCGACGACTGATCCGATGTCGAATTCTAGCTCATTGATTTTATTCTCGTCGTAAAAAGGTCACAAAAAGATCGCCTTTTCGTCGCCTCTTTCCGGTCGGGGCGTGCTGGGATGGTGATGCCGCCGCTGGTGTAGGGAGGTGGCACTTCTTGGAACGCGCAAGGCCATTTGTCCTTGCATCCACATAATACGGAGGCGAAAACGGTGAAAATCGATATGGTCAGGAGAGTTGCATCAAGGCTTGTTTCCGGGATAGCCCTGGTTGCGGTAGTTGTCGGGCTGCTGGCGCCAGGTGTCGTCCTTGCGGGTAAGGTGCTCAAATTCGACGTCGCAGAAATGGGAAATCGCTTTGTCCCCGACGATGCGCCGTTCGTTGACGACTTGCCTGCTTACGGTAACTCCTTCATCACGCAGGGAGTTATCTACCCATTTGGTTTTCTCGACGACCACGAGGGCGTGCTGGCCAACGGCGAGCCGGCGTATCCCGACGAGGTCATCGGCAAATGGGTCTGCTTCGGTTGGCATGTAGCCGACGCCGCAACGACCACGACAGGACCGACAGTTGTCACCACTCAGATTTACGAGTTCGACGATACGCCGGGTCGCAGATCCGTCGTCACTGAAGGCTTCGAGCTTGCCGATGTGGGCGTACCCGTTAAGCGGCCAATCACGGGTGGGACGGGGCGATTCGCGAAAGCAAAAGGTCAAGCGACGCAAAAGCTGCTGCGATTCCCGAACGAGAGTGGGGGTGTTGATCTTCGGTTCAGGGTCAGCGTGCGTTAAACAACACGCCAACGGTAAACTAAACGCCGGCGTCGCCAATCCTTCGGGCCGAGCTCTAGCCCGCATATCTCACCACGGGGCGAGATGATCGCGCAGAGATTTGATTTCACAAGGCATTTTCTGAAGGAGCGGAATACAGGTCGTATTTCCGACTGAAGAAAATGCGTTGTGGAATCAAAGA
>JBPCXK010000676.1:0-5709 GCA_051008635.1 Gammaproteobacteria bacterium | reverse complement strand
CAAGTAGCGCTGGACAAACACATTGTGCATAGCGTCATCGAACTTGACATCCTGGGCGCCTTTGTCGCCACGCGACGCCCGCGCGCGCCACCAAAGACCCCTGGCCGATGCGGTAAAGCTGACTGGCGTTCTCGGCGAGTATCTTACGCGCAACAACGATGGCCCGCCGAAGGGCCGAATTGAGGTTTTGCGAGCACACATGCCCTGAAATCTGACCATTGTTGTGAGCCCAGCCGACTTTGTGGGTAACGGGTAGGGCTAGCATGCAGAGGCGCCGCTGGTCGCGGGGCGCATTGATGGAAATAGTGTGACGTAGCTCCATCGATTGGCGCTGCTTTTCCTTTGTTAACAGCGACGCATTGCATTGAGCCGAGGCAGTCGCCACAGCTCACCGACACAAAAACGCATCGCCCGCTCTGTCGAAGGCAACGGGGCTCTGGCTGCGAATGCTAAATTCGTGCCAAGAAGCAGGGAGTTGGTCTGAAGAGCCACCGCCTGCTTGGCGGCGGCTCGAGCGTCTCCTTTTTTAACGAGGGCAAACCTGGCATACCTACCTCCAGCCGTTTCCGTCCCGACCTGGTGTACCCCATCCGTATCCCGTTTTTTCCAATTCTTAATGTAGCTCAATTGCTCACCCGCCGCCAGTCCTGCGAATTTATAGATGACCAGATAAAAAAATTGATGACCAAATAACTATCCTGCATGGTAGCTTATGGGCTGGAGATCCGGGGTGTGCGCGAGACTACCGCCCTGGTCGGCGCATGATGCGCCTTAGAGCCTTGAATAGTTGGAGAGGACTTCGATGACCACAACAACCCAGGGGCCGAACGACGAGGCCAACCGCGAGATCGGCTGGCACTTTCTGCAGTTGCCGGGCCCGACCAACATCCCCGCGCGGGTACGCAACGCGATGGACAAGCCTGCTATCGACCAACGGGGCAAGCAGTTCGCGCGGCTCGCGCTAAAGCTCTTCGGTGGTCTCAAGAAAGTGTTTAAAACCAACCACGGGGAAATTTTCATCTACCCCTCATCTGGTACAGGGGCGGGCGAGGCCGCTATCGCCAACACGCTTTCAGCAGGCGACAGGATTTTGATGTTCGACACGGGTTGGTTCTCGTTTTTGTGGATCAAGATGGCCAGGCAGTTCGGTCTGGAGGTCGAAGTCATGGAGACCGATTGGCGGCGCGCTGCGGCTCCGGAGGAGATCGAGGCGCGGTTGGCGCAGGACAGGATCCATGCGATCAAGGCTGTGTTCATCGTGCAGAATGAAACCTCTACCGGCGTCACGGCACGCATTCCCGAGATTCGCAAGGCGATCGACAGCGCGGGTCATCCCGCGCTGTACATCGTCGACACGATTTCGTCGCTCGCATCCATGGAATTCTGCATGGACGAATGGGGCGTCGACGTCGCAATCGGCGGATCGCAAAAAGGCCTGATGTTGCCGCCCGGTCTCGGCTTCAACGCGGTGAGCGAGAAGGCCCGCAAGGCCTCCGAGAAGTCCGATCTGCCCAAGTGTTATTGGGACTGGCAGTGGCAAAGGGAGTGTGAGCATACGGGCTTCTTCCCATACACACCGGCCATCAATCTGTTCTACGGCCTGGAGGAATCTCTGAAGATGTTGCTGGACGAGGAGGGTCTGGACGACGTGCTTGCCAGGCACTCGCGGCTCGGTGAGGCGACGCGCCGGGCGGTTGCAGCCTGGGGGTTGGAGACGGTGTGTCAGAACCCACACGAGCACAGCGATTCCATTACCGCCGTGATGTTGCGCGAGGGGCACGACGCGGACGCTTTGCGGGCGCTCATATTGGAGCGGTTCAATGTGGCGCTCGGCAGTGGCCTGCAGCGTTTGGCCGGCAAGGTCTTCAGAATCGGTCACATGGGCGATATCAACGATGTCATGTTGACCGGTACGCTGACCGCCATTGAGATGGGCATGGCGATGTCGCAGATGCCGCACAAGCAAGGCGGAACCGCGGCCGCGCAGCGGTATCTCGCGTTGGGCGAAGGTTAACCCGCGTCGGGGTGGTTGCAGTGCCGTGAGTAGTGCCGCATGGGGAGGGGCTAGCCCCCGACGCGCGGGGCAAGGCCGATCACCTGTGTCAACAATATAGCGGCCATGAGCCGGCCCTCGTCCGTGAACTCCGGCGGCTCGTCGAATATCCAGCGCTTGCGTCTCGCGCGTTCGCGAAATCGCGTGGCGATAACCCGTCCTGGCTTGTGGCTTACCCCACTGATACTGGCAAGATTCTGGCGGATGACCGCGACGCCTTCGTCATCCTCATTCAAACAGCCCGCGCGCAAGTCCAAAGCCCGCTGGAAAAGCCGCGTCGCGTCTGACGTGCCGCCGCGATATTGCGACAGCTCCGCCAGATTGTTGAGCGTGGCCGCGCGGCCCGCGTCGAGGAGCCCGCGATGCTTGTCGATAAACGCCTGGCGGTAAAGTTCGCGATGCTTGCGTTCGAGTCGCAGGTGAAACAACGAGCTGCGGGCGCGCACGCTGACTTGCATATTATCCGCCCACCGCTTTGCGTCGTCCCAGGCGTTGAGCGCGAGCCGGTAACATCTTTCCGCCTCATCGTTATCATTTCGAAAGCGATGGCTCACTGCCAGATTGTTCAGGCTGGCCGCCCGGCGGGGATCGTCCTCATCGAACAGCGCTGCCGCCTCTGACGCCTTAGTCCAGCGCTGGGTGGATGTTTTGAGGTTACCGTTTGCAAAAGCGCCTATCCCTGCTTCGGTCAACTCTAGCCACATCAGCTCCGCGTCTTCGCGGCCGTGTGCTGTATTCATGACAAAGGCGCGGCGACTTTGTGATAGTGGACCTGTGTGTTGCTGATGCGGAGCAGCACGTCAGGCGGATCCCAGGTAGGCTTCGATGACTCTCTCGTTCGCGCGGATTTCAGCCGGAGTGCCTTCGGCGAGCAGGCTGCCGAAATTCAACACGGTCAGGTATTCGCAAATTCCCATCACTGCCCGCATGTCGTGCTCGACCACAATGATGGTGACGCCGGATTCACGTATCCTTTTGGTCAGCGCCATCATATGGCTGGTTTCCTCCGGGTTCATGCCGGCAAACGGCTCATCCAGCAGCAACAGCCTGGGCTGGGCGGCGAGCGCGATAGCCAGCGCCAACGCGCGCTGCGACCCCAGTGGCAGATTGAGCGCGCGCTGGTCTCTGCGGCCTGTTAGCCCCATGAATTCGAGAACTTCCCCGGTTTTTTCTTTTGCGTGTTTTTGTTTTTCCCTGTCCGTACCGAACAGAGCGGCAAACAGATGCGAGCGGGCGTGCAGATGACAGCCGACGAGAATGTTCTGTTCGACGGTTAGCTCCTGAAACAATGTCGTTTCCTGGAAAGTGCGTACAACACCGAGCTTCGCGATTTTGCTCGGTTTGTGTCCGGCGATTTCGTGGCCTCGGTAAACGATTGTGCCCCGTGTCGGTTTGTAGAAGCCCGCGATGTTTTTGAACAGTGTGCTTTTACCCGCGCCGTTGGGGCCGATGAGTCCGCGAATTTCGCCTTCAGCGACAGTGAAACTAACGTCGTCGAGCGCGACGAGGCCACCGAATTGCTTGGTCAGATTGCTGACTTCGAGCAGTGCCACGGTGTGTTATTCCGCAGGCCGGCTGTCGGCGCCGGCGTCCACAACGGAGTCGGGTCCGTCGCCGGGCGTTCTTTGAATAACGGATCGCAGCTTGCCCGGTAAGCTTTCCAGCCCATTGGGTAAGAACATAATGGATGCGAGCAAAATGCAGCCGTAAATCGCGGGGCGAATCTCGTCCGCGCCGCGGAACAGCTCATTGAGCGCGGACAACACCGTGACACCGATTATGGGGCCGGCAAAGGTCTTCGTACCGCCCACGATCACCCAGACCAGGACGAATACCATGATGCCCACGCCAAACTGGTTGGGGTTGGTTGTGCCGAGATAGTGGACAAACAACGATCCCGCTATGCCGACGAAGAAGGACGCGACCATAAATGCCAACGTGCGGTAACGCCAGGTGTTCACCCCCACGGATTCGGCCAGCGGGTCGCGCCAGTGGATCGCGTGCAGCGTCAGTCCGATACGTGAGTGTTCGAGACGGTAGAGAATCAGCAGGCAAATGCTCACCACGATGAGCGTGAGAAAGTAGTAAGGAATCGGCTCGAAGAATTCGATTTCCCCGAAAATCGGGAGCGACAGTTCCGGCGACGGGATGAGCTTGAGGCCCTTGGGGCCGCCGAAGGGGACCGTAAAGTACTTCCAGGTCAGCCGAATCGCCTCGCCGGCCGCGAACGAGCCGATCAGAAAGTAAAACGCCGTCATGCGGAACAGTGGAAAACTGAGCAAACCCGCGATCAGTGCGGTAATCAGCCCGGCCAGTGGCAGTGCCAGCCAAAAGGAAACGTCGGCGTTTTTCGTGAGCAGCGCGCTCGCGTACGCGCCGACTCCCATCAACACTACGTGGATGAGCGACCATTCGCCGGTCAGCGTCATTAAGCGGTAGCTGACGACAACGAGGACATTGATCAGCAGGAAGATCATGAAGTCCTGCTGGTGAAATTTGAGAAAGAACGGCAGCGCCGATAAAAAACCCAACAAAGCGATCATCCACACCGCTTTTTGCGTCGTGGTTTTGAATGTCACTCGCTCACCCTGGTGCCCATGATGCCGGTCGGTTTGATAACCAGCACCATCAGCATGATGAGCAGTCCGAGCAGCGTCGCCAGTGTGCCCCCGAAATAAGTGGTCACGAACGTGTGAAAGAAGGCGTACAGCACCGCTGCGAGCACAGCGCCGGAAATGCTGCCTATACCGCCCACGATCGTGACGATGAACGCAGTGATAATGACGGCGTGACCCATGTACGGTTCGACACGCACGAGCGGCGCCATCAACGCGCCGGCAACGCCTGCCAGCGCCGCGCCTGTGCCCATCGCGAGCATGGAGATCTTGTTGATACTGATGCCTTGCAAGGCAGCGGCTTCGCGGTCCTGGGCTACCGCGCGCAAGGCCCAACCGAGCCTCGTGCGTGTGAGGAAGATCCAGGCGGCGATGAGCAGCACGAAGGAGGTGACCAGCCCGACCAGACGCTGGGAGGCGACGGTCACATTGGGCAAAAGCTCTACCGTGCCGGGCACCGCAGGTGGGACATGCTTCATCAACCCAAGCCCGCCGATTTTGACCGCGATGACCTGCAGAATGAACAGAATACCGATGGACGCGATGAGCCCGCCGAGTGGGTTATCGCGCATTGGCCGGAACAGCGCCCGTTCCATCAGCAGGCCGAGGAGCATTACCACGATTAAGGCTGCCAGCACAGCCAGGAAAAAGGGCCAGCCGTTTTGTGAGTAAAGCACCCACACGGTGTAGGCGCCGACCATGACGAACTCGCCGTGGGCGAAATTGATCACGCCCATCACGCCGAAGATGAGTACCAGCCCGACCGCCCACAACGCGAAAAATCCGCTTTGCACCAGGGCATTGACGACGGTCTGGAGAACAACTTCCAAGCCTCAGCCTCTCATTTGTTAGCGACGCATGCGATCCCGGGGCATTGTCTGCCCCGGAATCGGTGTTGTGGATTGGAACGGCTCGCCCGCATTTCTCACCACGATGACGGCGCTGGCTTGATCTTTGAATCCACAACGCATTTTCTTCACTCGGAAATACAGCCCGTATTCCGCTCGATCAGTAGTGCCTTGTGAATTCAAATCTCGGCGC
>JBPCXK010000675.1:0-4578 GCA_051008635.1 Gammaproteobacteria bacterium | reverse complement strand
TCCCACGAGTATATCCCAGCATTGACCGCAAGGACGCGCGGGCCGTAGCAAAGACGTTCTACACTATGGTCATGGGGCATGCCGAGAACTCAGACCTGTATCGCATCTTGTTCTACGATTGTGCCCCGGCAGTCTATCGCTCACATCATCCGATCACTGGAAACCATGTCGACTTCTCCAAACTGGATAGCGCTACATTTCGCCGTGACTTCCACGACGAGTTGAAGCGGAAGCGCAAAGTCGCCCTGCGCCTTGGAACGCTGCAAACCAACAAGCGCTGGGCTATACACCCGGAGCAGACGCGCCAGTTGCTCCGCAAGAACATTACGGTCGACGACCTGGAGCCGCAGCACGTCAGCTTTGACCTCAGGCAGAAGGGGGTCGACATGAAGATTGGGCTAGACATTGCAGCGCTCGTGCTCAAGCGTCTGGTGACTCAGATCGTTCTCGTAACTGCCGACGCGGACTTTGTGCCGGCGGCCAAGTTCGCACGCCGTGAGGGTATCGACTTTATCCTCGATCCCATGTGGAATCACATCGACCCGAGTCTTCACGAACATATTGACGGCCTAAAATCTACCTCGCCGAACCCACACGCTACCTGATTTATTTATAACGCTTTCACGCTATTGCGTTGTGCGGCGCGTTCGTTTGATGACGCACGTCACCCACTCAGGCAAGGAGATCGTCGCGGAGGCGTGGACGTGCGTGGCGACGTGTTTGAATTCACGGACAACGGTGCCAAGGTACTACTAAGCCGAAAAAAACAGCGCCTCGGCGCCCACGCTCGCCGAGTTTCGCTAGTGCCAGAACTGCCACACGGTCAACACAACACAACGGGCGTATAATGGCCCGCCATGGCAACCGGTGGCATTCGAGAGTACGCACGTTATCGCGGTTGCGACGCGGCGCTGATTTCACGCTACTCCGACTCGACGCAGGACGGCCGCCTCTGTGGCGCGCTCATCGGCACAGACGGCCAGCGCAAGCTGCTCGACTTCGACAAGGCGGACGCGCTGCTGGAAGCATACGGTCCAGCCGGTCGCAATGGCGCGGCGAAGGACAGCAGCTTCATGGCCGCCCGGACCGCACGCGAAAGCTACCAAGCTCGGCTCGCACATCTGGAGTTCGAGCAGAAAAGCGGCAAGCTCGTGGAGCAGGATGCGGTGAAAGTGGCCGCATTCAACCTGGCGCGGCGCGTGCGCGAAGCCATTCAGAACATCCCGCACAGGTGTGCGGCGCAAGCTCGGGCCGCCGGCAGCGACCACGAAGCGGTTGCCATCATGAACGCACAGATTGCAGAAGCACTGGAGGCACTGACCGACACACAGCTCTGACCCTACCACACGGGGATTGCGGGGAAATCAACCACAGGAGAATACCTGATGACCTACAGCAGTCCTGCGCTTGAACAGCGCATCGAAGATATCCGCGAAACCTTGATGGCCTCCAGTTGGGATGAGACCAACATCGAAGAGTACATCGAGAAATACAGCGCCGGTTGGGCGGAAGGTGTGGAGAAAGGCGCGCGTGAAGAGCGCGAGCGTTGCCAGGCCATCATCGGGTCATCGGCGGCGGCGCGCGACCCGCTGTTCGCCCGTTTCGTGGCGACGAAGACCGACCTGCCGGTAGACGCCGCCGTTGAGTTGCTGGAAACCGCGCCGTTGCGCGGACCGCGAGCATTGACGCTAGCCGAGAAGATGGCTGCGGCAGGGACCCCGATGCTGGGCCCAGACATAATTGGCGAAGGCGGGAAAGCTGAACGCCTCATCGCCGCGCATCGAGCAGTTCGGGACCATGACGGGGGTGCGGCATGAAACTCTTGGCCCGCAATTCGATTCAAACCGGTGCGCACCTTATCGAACCCGGATCATTGTTCGATTTGCCAGATGACGACCCCGACATCGAGCGCCTGCTGCGCCTTGAGGCCGTAGAGAAAGTGGAGCGAGTCATTGACAGGGAGGGAGCCCATGCCGAAGCCGAGTAAGGCGGCGGAAGCCGCCAAGGCGCTGCGCAACAGCGAGGACGCGCTGCTGGGAGAATTGAAAACGGCTGAGGCGGCGGCCAGCAACGCGCGCATGGAGATGTCGAGACTCGAAACCAGCGTCAGGTCGCGCGACGAGTGTCTGGCTATTGCGCGCAGCAGGTTCACCGGCCGCGCGAAATCGCTCACCCATAGATTGCGGCCACTGTTCCAGCGCTCGAACCCGATGAACATTCAGGTCAAATCGTTGACAGCCGAAGAGTTGACCGGGCACCTCGTCGATGTGCTTGTTGAACGCATGCTCCAGGAAGACGAGTTCAAAGCGCTGCCGTTCGGCGTGGACGATGCGGCGTACAAGAAGCGGATGGCCGATCTGGAAGCCGAGGTCGAAGCGCGCGAGCAGGATATCGCAAAGATCGAACAGGCCTGTGCCGACGCAGGCGTGAAACTCAAGTATGCGTACAAGGCTAGGTCGGTGGAGCTGCCACCGCCGTTGCAAACAGCCAGCGGTGTGAAGGTGGATCCGGACATTCCCGAGCCGCCAGGCATTGGCCAGCTACCACCCGAGATGCAGGCAGAACGCAGTGAACAGCGTCTGCGTGACGCGGGGCACTATGGTGGTCATGTCGAATTCGACCGGGACGGTCGGCCCATAGCGCAGGACGCGACGGCCTGATGGACATTAGCGCGTCATACCCGCACATCGCGGCGCGGCTATTCAACACGCCGTTGCTCATGATGGCCTCCAAGCTGGAGACCGTCGTCGGCGCGTTGCATGACCACCCGACGATGCGCGCGCCGGTGTCTTCTGAGACACCACGCAATCTGCGCAATCTCGACAGCACCGCCATCATTCCCATCGTCGGCTCGATGGTGCACCGCTCGGGGTACCTGGACGCCGCGAGCGGTTTGCAATCGTATCAAGGTGTCGCCGACATGCTGGACACCGCGCTGAATCACGACGGCGTGAAGCGCGTCGTCCTGGATATCGACACGCCTGGTGGTGAAGTCGCGGGCGCGTTTCAGTTGGCGGCGAAGATTCGCGCTGCGCGTGACCGCAAACCCGTTGTCGCTGCGGTGAACGAGTTGGCGGCATCGGCCGGGTATCTACTGGCGTCCGCCGCCACTGAAGTCGTGGTCGCCGAGACCGGTTACACAGGCAGCATCGGTGTGGTGACCGCGCACGTGGATTACTCGAAGGCCATCGACAAGAAAGGGCTGGTGGTCACGCACATGTACGCCGGCGCGCACAAGATCGACGGCACACCCTACCAACCGTTACCGGACGGCGTGAAGGCCGATATTCAAGGCGAGCTTGAAAACATCTACGACCTGTTCGCCGCGACGGTGGCATCGAACCGGGGTCTGTCCGTGCAGAAGGTCAAAGACACCGAAGCGTGCGTGTATCTTGGCGCCGCCGGGAAGTCGGTGGGCCTGGTGGACCGGATCGCGACATTGGACGAGATAGTCATCGGCAAAACATCGCGGCCGGCGAATAGAACCACCGCAAGCCACAGCACCCTCAACGCATTGCAAACCGAAGGAGACCTTGATGTGAATGAACCCGAAGACAAAGTCGCAAGTATTGTTGCGAATTACCGCGCCGCCAGCGGTCACGTGGGTGCGAAGGAACAGGCGCGACGCGCCAAGGGTGAACGGGACAACATGGATCCGGATACCCGGTGGGCGAACCTGACGCCGGAGCAGCGCGTGAATGCGGCAAGACTTGCGCGTGTGAGTCGCGGGCTGGTGTCACGCCGGCAGGCGCTTTAATCATCGCAGCGCGTAACAGGCCAGCCCCATGGCGAAAGGGAAAAAGCGGTAGTACAATCGGCCGAAGCGTCACCAACCGTCTCCTACCGCCCGCCGATCCGGTCCCGTGTTGCCTGCATGTCTTGGACCGGGTTCGGGCTTCGCTCAGGTCTGCGTCCTTCGCCGCTCCAGCCCTTGTCCAACATGAACTCCACCAGCAGCGGCCAAAGGACGCGGTCGGCTTTGTGGATTTCGGAAAGGTGTCTGGCTTTGTCGTGCAAACGTCGCCCAGGTGCGACGGTTCTACGGACAGACTTCGGCAGCATGCACGAGCTACGCACGCTGGCATGACGCCGGAGCAACGCGCGGCTGCTGCACTCCTTCAGGCCAACTGCCCCAAGCCTGACACGTCGGACACTATGACCGAAGCGACCTGTGGGCTATCGAAGCGGGTCCCGACCAGCTTGACGACGCTGCACATTTCCTCGGCGAGTTGCGCGACGCGCTGGTCTACGTGCTAGCAACGCAGGCGCGCTATTTCCCAAGCGTACCATTTATTCTCTCGAACAACTTCTCGAAACGGGTCAGTGTTTTATCACTCAGTTTCGGCAGGACCGAGTCCCGCTCGCGCAAGAGAACGTCTGCGGGGCGGCCGTGATCGAAGCGCTTTACGCCCTCGAAGCGTGCGATACGTGCAACGATAGGGTCATTTCCCTTGAGGTCCTTGGCTTTGATCGCTTTACCGAACGCCTTGTTGTACAACCCTAGGTATTCGTCCACCTCGAAAAAGTCTTCAATATCCCCGGTCTTGCGGCCGAGGATTTCCCCGACCAGAATAACTC
>JBPCXK010000674.1:0-2916 GCA_051008635.1 Gammaproteobacteria bacterium | reverse complement strand
CTGGTGGGCGTGCCGTTGAAGGTGCCTGTCGCCGCATCGAAACTGAGCCATCCCGGCAGCGCAGCGCCATCCGCCAGCGTCGCCGTCAGGCTCAGCGGACCATGCCGGTTAGTATCGTCGAACGTGCCCTCGGGGACCTGAAATGAAAACACAGCGTCTTCCGCGGCGTTCTGGTCTTCGACCGGCGTGACCACTTCCGGCGCATCGTTGCGCGTCAGTTCCGCATGGCTCAACGTCGTGCCGTCGGCAAACTCATAGTATTGAACATGGCCAAGCCGCCCACCCTCGATAAGCACTGCATCACCGTCGCCGTACGCAATGGTGATGTCGTTGCCATTTGGGGTGACCGCGATGCTGTCGGGTGTAATGCCAGCGCCAAAACGAATACGGTTCTCCCCTTCGGAGTCGGTGACAATATCCCAGCCGCTGCCGATGCTGAATTCATACTTATCATCGCCGGATCCGCCCAGCAGCCTGTCGAAGTCCGCGCCGCCGATCAGCGTGTCATTGCCGGTACCGCCTTTGAGGGTGTCCAGCCCGGATCCACCCAGGAGTATGTCCAGTCCGTCGCCGCCGTCGAGCGTGTCATCGCCGTCGTCCCCCTGGAGGTAGTCATCGGCGCCCTGGCCGAACAACGTGTCGTTGCCGCTGCCGCCGAAAAGCTCGTCTTTCCCGACCTCATCCGGGGAATTCCACGTGCTATCGCCTTGTAACCGGTCATCCCCATCCCCGCCGTACAGGCTGTCTCGCCCAGCGCCGCCATCTAAAAAGTCGTTATCGGCCTCGCCGAAGAGAGAGTCGTTACCGCCGCGGCCCAGGATCATGTCGCTTCCTGTGCCGCCGAACATCGTATCGTCGCCGGGAACGTCTTCGCTCTCACCAAACTCCGAGCCCGCCTGAAAGGGCGCAAGCCCCGTGAACTGCACGTTTGTCGGACGGCCTTGCGCATCAAACACAAGCTCAAAACCCCATTCGTCTCCGGAGAAAGCCCCATTGGGATCCCCCCACGGAGAATCCTGCGGCCGATCTATCGCGGCCAACCGGAAATTGTAGTCGCCATCCAATAAGTCATTACCGCTGCCGCCCTCCAAAAGGTCGCCCCCGCCACCGCCACCCAGCGCATCGTCTCCGCTGCCGCCAAACAAACGATCGATCCCGGCGTTGCCACTGATGACGTCTTCCCCGGCGCCGCCATCGAGTGCTTCGTCATCGCCAAGCCCGCCATACAAAACGTCGTCGTCTTGCTCACCATACAAACGGTCATTCCCTGCTTGCCCTGACAGATAGTCGAATCCGGCGCCGCCGTGCATTTGGTCATCGAATTCGAGCTCGGTATGCACGGTCAGATAGTCGTTACCAGCGCCACCGTTGACGAGCCATGAGCTCTGACCTGGGTGGGGTCCAACACCGAATGACTCAAGGTCGTTCTGATCTGAGCCCGGGAAGGTAAACTCCTGCTGGTAACTGGCGTCGATGATGTCGATTTCGAACCCGAAAATGGTTATGGGATCCACCGTCGCGTGCGGCGGACCATAGGTCTCATTAAGCTGGTTTTGAATTTCAGGCGGCAGTGTCCCTGCGATGGCGTCCAAGTCGGCGGCCAACGCACTGACCAGATCCAGAGTGTTGCTCAACTCTTCCGCAAACTGCTGCAAAAGTTCAGTTCTTGCTGCCAGATCAGCGTCAACGAAATCGTCGTTTATCATGAGTTGGTGCAATTTGAACCTAGCACCACCCTCATCCTGTACCTCAGGTCTTAGCCTACTTATCAGACTGCCGGCTCCCTTAGAATCGACACCGGTCCCGTGCCTATCGAAAGGAATCGTCGCCGCGACCACCGCGTCCGCTCGCCGAGCCAAGTGTTCAAGTTTGGCGAAATCCCCGATGACGCCGCCAAGTAGACTCGCATATTCCATTGCGGGATCGAGTGTCAGACCGTCGACCTTGAGCGAAGGATCCTCATTGAGGCGCTGCTCAAGTTCGTCGGCTTGCGCCCGGTACGCATCAGCGCGGGCCTGAAAAGCAGCCGCATAGTCCGCTGGATCCGACACATCCAGCCCTTCCTCGGCGAGGTCTTGCCCAGCAGTTAGGACGAGGCTTCCCAGAGCCTTAGCGACTCCAACACGTGTCGCGCGTTGCAGTGGCGCGGTTCCATACATCACCAGCTGTGAGTAGGGGCCTACACTTTTTGCGACAAAAGCGAGGTTGTCTTGGCGGGTCGCTTCCTGTCGCATTAGCTGTATGAGGTCTTCATTAGTCATAGTCATGGTGATGATCGTCCTTCGCAAAATATGAGTGAATATCAGTTCCGTTACACGAACGAAGTTACAAGGTTTTAGAGACTACTCAGAAGTTTCGTAACCTCATGCGCGTTTTTCTCCTGGGCGAGGTCCAATGGTGTCCGCCCCTTGTCGTCCCTGAGGCTCGCATCGGCGCCGTACGCGATTAGTTTCTCCGCTACTTCGGGCGCATTGTGTTTGGCCGCAAGATGGAGCACTGACAAACCGTAGGGACCTATGTTGTTCACGTCTGCGCCGGCTGCAAGCATCAGCTCCATTACATCAAGTTGCCTACGTCGTGTTGCTCTTCGCAACACGACGTTTTTGCCCGACGTTGCTCCGGCATCCAGGAGAATTGGCAACACATATTCAGGATTTTCGTACGCGCTCACGAGCGGCGGAATATCTGCGGTGGGTTTGTTTGGATCCGCACCGTGAGCAAGAAACAGGCGGATCACTTCAGGTCCAAACCGTCTTACAACCGTGCCGAAGATCGTTCCAGTTCGAGTCGTATGATTCGGGTCAGCCCCTGCTTGCACTAACAATCGCATCAGTTCGGCGTTGTCGTTGAAAACGGCTATCGACAGCGCGGTAAGCGCATCGTTGGATGTCTGAATGTTTGGATCCGCCCCTGCAT
>JBPCXK010000673.1:0-2648 GCA_051008635.1 Gammaproteobacteria bacterium | reverse complement strand
GTATGAGCCCGTCGACATGGGGTTTCGTCTCGTTCCCTACGACATGCCGGTCAGCGCACGTCCCTACAAGGTGTTGGGCCGCAACGTGTCCATCGAGATAGTCTTCGAGCTTCCCACGGTACGGACGGAAATTCTGCGGGGCGATCGCCATCAGGCTTGCCTGTTGACCACCATCACTCCAATTGACGAAAACCACTCCGAGGCGCATCAGAGTATTTACTGGACCATGCCCTGGATGGCCGCGTTCAAGCCGGTGTTACGCTTCATGACGCGTCAGTTCCTCGGCCAAGACCGCGATGTCATCGTCAAGCAGCAGCAGGGGCTCGCCTACAATCCCCCGCTAAGGTTGATTGACGACGCCGACACCCAGGCGAAATGGTACTACCGTCTGAAACACGAGTATGAGCGCGCTCAGGAAGGAAACCGCCCGTTTGAGAACCCGGTAGAGGCGAGAGTGCTGCGCTGGCGCAGTTGATCCAGTTCAATGAGCATTTCTGATACCATCATCAGGTTTTTCAGCCGCGCCGCAAAGGGGCGGCTGTTTCCCGGTTAAACTGAAAGAACGGACTATGGATACCGCACAGAGTTCGCAGACCGTCGAGGCTGGCGGTCTGCGCGTCTCGAAAAAAATATTCGACCTGGTGCGCGATGAAATCGCGCCGGGCACCGGCATCGATCCCGACGATTTTTGGGCCTCGCTGGCCAGCATCGTCCGCGATCTGGCCCCCAAAAACAGCGAGCTGCTCGCCAGACGCGACGCGCTGCAGGCGCAGATCGATACCTGGCTCAAGGAAAGAAAAGGCCAGGCGGTCGATTCGGAAGAACACAAGGCCTTTTTGATCAAAATCGGTTATCTGGTCCCCGAGGGTGGCGACTTCAGGGTCAGCACGGCGAACGTGGATCCGGAAATCGCCACTATCGCCGGCCCGCAACTCGTCGTGCCGGTCGACAATTCACGCTACGCGCTCAACGCGGCCAACGCGCGCTGGGGCAGCTTGTATGACGCCCTTTACGGCACGGATGTGATCACTGAGGAGCAGGGCTGCAAGAAGACCAAAAAGTACAACCCCGTGCGCGGTGCGAAAGTCATCAAATACGTCCGGGACTTTCTGGATCGTGCCGTACCGCTGGCCGTCGGCAGCCACAGCTATGTCGTCAAATACAAAGTCGATTCCGGCAAGCTCATCGCAGTTATGGGCGACGGCAGCCAAACGGGGCTTGGCAAGCGTGAGCGCTTCGCGGGCTACACAGGCGCGCCCGACGCGCCGATCAGCATACTGTTTACGCACAACGAATTACACGTCGAGCTTCGTGTCGGCGAGGGTTACTACATCGGCCGCGGCGACCTTGCCAACGTCTATGACGTCCATCTCGAATCGGCGATCACCACGATCATGGACTTCGAGGACTCGGTGGCGGCCGTCGACGCCGACGACAAGCATCGCGTTTACGCCAATTGGCTTGGCCTGATGAAGGGTGACCTTACGTGCACAATGGTGAAGGATGGCGAATCGATCCAGCGCGTGCTCAATCCTGATCGCGAGTACACAAGCCCTCGGGGCGACAAGTTTACGCTGCCGGGCCGCAGTCTGATGTTGTTGCGTCATGTGGGATTGCATATGTACACAGACGCGGTCACCACTGCGGATGGCGAAGAAATCCCCGAAGGATTTCTGGACGCCATGGTGTCCATACTCGCGGCCAAGCATGACCTGCTCGGCAAGGGCAAGTACCGAAACAGCCGTTGCGGGAGTGTTTACGTCGTCAAGCCGAAGCTGCACGGCCCGGAAGAAGTGGCCGCAACCGTAGCGCTTTTCGAGCGCGTGGAGGAAGCGCTTGGTCTCGACCGCAACACCATAAAGATCGGCATCATGGATGAAGAACGCCGCACCACCGTCAATCTCAAAGAATGCATCCGCGCGGCCGGCGAACGGGTGATCTTCATCAACACCGGTTTTCTCGACCGCACGGGTGACGAAATTCACACCATCATGGAAGCCGGCGCGGTGCTGCCCAAGGCGGAAATCAAAAATGCGCGCTGGCTGCTGTCGTACGAAGACTGGAACGTCGACGTCGGTCTGGAGACCGGGCTCCCCGGTCATGCCCAGATCGGCAAGGGCATGTGGGCGGCGCCGGACAACATGGCGCAAATGATGGAGCTCAAGGTAGGCCATCCTCGGGACGGCGCCAACACCGCGTGGGTGCCTTCGCCAACAGCGGCAACACTGCACGCCATGCACTACCATCGCGTCAACGTCGCCACGCGGCAGCGCGAGCTTACGAGTTGCCCGCGCGCCAACCTCAACGATATTTTGACTCTCGCCACGCTGGAAGGACGCAATCTGAGCGACGGCGAGGTCCGTACCGAGCTCGAGAACAACGCTCAGGGCATCCTCGGCTACGTGGTGCGCTGGATCGATCAGGGCGTCGGTTGCTCCAAGGTCCCCGACATCAACAATGTCGCGCTCATGGAAGACCGCGCCACGCTGCGCATCTCGAGTCAACACATCGCCAACTGGTTGTATCACGGGCTGGTAACCGAGGAACAGGTGCGCGAGACGTTCGAGAAAATGGCCGCCGTTGTCGACGGCCAGAACGCGGATGATCCGGTCTACCGCAACATGGCGCCCCGCTTCGACGGCAGTGTC
>JBPCXK010000672.1:0-3353 GCA_051008635.1 Gammaproteobacteria bacterium | reverse complement strand
CCGCCACCCCAACACCGATCGCGACCAGCGCTACGACAGGTTTCATGGTGCGCGGCGTGGTCTTGTCGGCTGCCCCCTGTACCAGGGCGTGCGGCGTGCGGCCGCTTGGCGTTTCTCGCCTGGCCGTAAGAACCGGACTTCGGGTTGTCTGGCTGGCGGTTTTTTCGCCGCCGGCTGGTTTCGTTCGTGACGCTACCTGAGCGAGGCGTCCGTCCAGCATGCGCGACCACGTGCCCGCTCTCAGCGGCCGTTTTTTGGTCTCCAGTGTCAGGGCCTTGTCGATAGCTGCCAGGAAGCCAGGACTGTATGAGCTGGCCGCCACGAATGTCGCTGGTTGGTAAGGATCGGTCTCACCTTTTTCCAGCGCGCTGGCTCTGGTCAGCGCGTCGGGTGGCTGTTTGCCGGTAACGCCCAGATAAATCGTTGCGCCCAGGGCGTAGATGTCTGACCAGGGCCCAAGTTGACCGTCGCGATCGCGATATTGCTCTGGTGGCGTGAATCCCGCCGCACTACTGTCGTATTCGATAGCGCGCCGGGTCGCGCCGAAATCGAGCAGCACGGGCGAGCCGTCCTTGCGGACGAGGATATTGCCCGGCTTGACATCGCGGTGCACCAGCCCGATGCCGTGGATGGCGCTCAATCCGTCCACGAGTGGCAGGAAAACACCCAGCAGGTCTTTTTCGGTGCGCAGCTGTCCGCAATCGAAAAAGCTGCTCAGCTGTTCGCCCTTTTCATGCTCCATTACGGCGTAAACAGTGGAGTTTTGCTCAAACGTCTCGATGACGCGCGCAAGGTTACGGTGTTCTATTTTGCTGAGCGTGCGCGCGCGTCGCTTGAATTCGTGCAGGCCTTCCTCGAAAGCCCGTAGGTGCGAGTTGGCCCCCACCGCGATTCTGCGGCCCTTCTCACGGATAACCAACCCGCCGGGTGCGTATTCCTTGATCGCGACCGCTTGCCCGGTCTTGGTGTCCCGACCGCTGTAGGTAATTGAAGATCTGCCCCGACCCAGCATCTGTTGCACTTTGTATATGCGTAAACGCACACCGATCGGCAGCGGTATCGGCTCCGGGTGTGTGGTCGCGTCGTTGCTCTGTTGCGACTGGTCAGGTCTTGATGAGGGTTGGTTCAAATAAGTTGGGCCCCAATCCGAGCGCAAATTTCCCTGACTCGGATTATAGGCAGGCCATAACGACAACAACTTGGGAGTGATATGCGCGGTGCGGTTTGGCTGACAAAACGACTCGTGCGATGTCTCTTGCTGTATTGCCCTGTCAGCGCAGTAAACACCTTGCAAAAAAAAGGTGATTCTTATACCGTCTCGTGAGAGAGGCTAGGGGTGCCTGTTTTGCAGGCTGAGAAAGACCCTTGGAACCTGAACCGGTTCAAACCGGCGGAGGAAAGCTTCGCAATCCCTAGCCTGCAAACCTCACCGCGGGGCGAGATGATCGCGCCGGGATCTGGATCGACAGGGGATTTTCTGAAGGAGTGCAATACAGGTCGTATTGCCGACTGAAGAAAATGCGCTGTCGATTCAAAGATCAAGCCAGCGCCGTCATCGTGGTGAGGTTTGCGGGCTGACCTGCGCGCGCTTCCTCCGCTCCAACGTGAGGAATTTCCGATGAGCGCGATCCCCCAGGATTTCGTTACGAAAGCTACGCAGCTGTCCGAAGAGGTTACCCGTCCTCTTCCAGGTTCACGAAAAGTCTATAGAGAGGGTTCGCGGCCCGATGTAAGGGTCGGCATGCGTGAGGTAACGCAGTCAGACACGCCTGCCAGTTTCGGCGCCGAGAAAAACCCGCCGATCACCATCTACGATACCTCCGGGCCGTACACCGATCCGCACGCCCACATCGATCTGCTCAAGGGGTTGCCACCGATGCGTGCGGCGTGGATCGAGGAGCGCGGCGACAGCGAGACGCTCGCGGGCCCGAGCTCCGAGTACGGCGGCGAGCGACAGGCGGATCCGGCGCTCGCAGCGTTGCGTTTCGAGCACATCCGCGTCCCGCGCCGCGCCAGGGCCGGTAAGAGTGTGACCCAGATGCACTACGCCAGGCGGGGCATCGTTACGCCGGAGATGGAGTACATTGCCATCCGCGAAAACATGCGCCGCGAGCAGGTGTGCGAACAGTTGTTGAAGACGCAGCACAAGGGCGTGAGTTTCGGCGCGAGCCTGCCCTCGCAGGTAAGCCCTGAGTTCGTGCGTGACGAGGTTGCGCGCGGGCGCGCGATTATCCCCTGCAATATTAACCACCCCGAGCTGGAGCCGATGATCATCGGTCGCAATTTTTTGGTGAAGATCAACACCAATCTCGGTAACTCGGCGGTGACTTCATCCATCACAGAGGAAGTCGAGAAGATGGCCTGGGCCGTGCGCTGGGGTGGCGATACGGTCATGGATCTTTCGACCGGGAAAAACATTCACGAAACGCGCGAATGGATCATCCGCAACTCGCCCGTGCCGATCGGCACGGTTCCCATCTATCAGGTGCTGGAAAAGGTGAATGGCAAGGCCGAAGAGCTGACCTGGGAGATGTTCCGCGACACACTCATCGAGCAGGCCGAGCAGGGTGTCGATTATTTTACGCTGCACGCCGGTGTGTTGCTGCGCTACGTGCCGCTCACCGCGAACCGCGTGACCGGGATCGTTTCGCGCGGTGGTTCCATCATGGCCAAGTGGTGTCTGGCGCATCATCAAGATAATTTCCTGTACACCAACTTTCAGGAAATCTGCGAAATCATGAAGGCCTATGACGTCTCGTTCTCGCTCGGCGACGGACTGCGTCCCGGTTCGATCGCCGACGCTAACGACGAGGCGCAATTCGCGGAACTCAAAACGCTGGGCGAGCTCACGAAAATCGCTTGGGAAAACGACGTCCAGGTCATGATCGAGGGTCCAGGACACATTCCCATGCAGCTCGTGAAGGAGAACATCGACAAAGAACTCGACGACTGCATGGAGGCGCCGTTTTACACGCTCGGTCCGCTCGTCACCGACATCGCGCCCGGCTATGACCACATCACTTCGGGCATCGGCGCCGCCACGATCGGCTGGTATGGCACGGCCATGCTGTGCTACGTCACGCCGAAAGAACATCTCGGTCTGCCGAACAAACAAGACGTGCGCGACGGCATCATTACGTACAAGATCGCCGCGCACGCTGCCGATCTGGCCAAGGGTCACCCGGGCGCGCAGATTCGTGACAATGCGCTATCGAAGGCGCGTTTCGAGTTCCGCTGGGAAGATCAGTTCAATCTCTGCCTTGACCCGGAAAAGGCGCGCGAGTTTCACGATGAAACCCTGCCCAAGGACTCCGCCAAGGTCGCGCATTTCTGTTCCATGTGCGGGCCGCATT
>JBPCXK010000671.1:0-6901 GCA_051008635.1 Gammaproteobacteria bacterium | reverse complement strand
CAACACGGACCTTCTTTCCGTACTCGTCAAATACGTCGAAGATATTGGCCGTCGTGTACCGACGTTGCATGTGAAAGAATGCAGCGACGGCGGCGGCCACTGGGGTAGCGGCCTCATCGATGTCTATCGTCCACTGGACTTTACTCATGGTTCCTCCTTGCCTGATGGATACAGGCGTGACTCGACACCACGGGACACCCTACGCCCCACCACAGGAAGCGAAGGCCTCCCGTAGTGGGATGGATTTCGAGTACGCGGCTGCGTACCCACCAGGCTGGTTTTATTGCGCGACCAGCGACCGCGATGCGTGTCGAATAACGACACAGCAAATTCATTGGATTCGATCTATTTAACCAATCGAAAATCGGCACAACGCGCTGCCTTGCGTTGGTGTACGATGGCTTCGACACGGCGGCCGTTGCGCGAGGTCGGCCAGCGCACGCCGGCGCGCTCCAGCAGCTCGGTAAAGCCGCTGTGTATCGGTAGCAGCTCATGGAGCGCGAATTCGCGGCGGAGGTCGAGGTTCACGACGACAGTATCTACTGCGGGCGTGGCGTACACGGAGGCCAATCCGTTTTCCACAACCACCAGCGCTCGCGGCCGTTGTGAATCCGTTGCGGCAATCGCGAGCCCCAAGCGTTGCAACGCGCACTCGTGTCTGGGCGATGGCTCGTGCTGTAGCGCGGCTATTGCGGCTGTGCGCAGAACGCCACCATCTTCCCAGCCACTGGCCTCGTGCGCTAACACAAAGGTCAACGCGTTCGTTTTCGACGAGAAACATCCGAGCAGCGTGCGCTCATTCGTGAGTGGTGTTTCGACGCGGGAGGCAACCCACGGCAGCGCAACGTCGCCATCGGGCGACTGATTGTAAAGTATATAGTCCCCGACTGAGGCGGGGTTGGTGCCGATCTGCTCGGCACGAGTAAGTATTCGTATGGCCATAGCTGGTCCTCCACAAAACGTTGACCTGAACGTGATCAAAGGCGGCACAAGAATCTACCGGTTGGATCACTGTGAGAGCGCAAGAGCACGTGACGCACCCAGCGCGGCCCATAAGGGCAATCAGGCTGTTTGTTTAGGGAGATCAGCTGTCTCCTGTGTGTCCGAGGACACGAGATTGATCTCGACGTGCGAATGATCAATCTGCTGTCCTCACCGGTCGTGCAAACACCGATTGAGGCTGAGCGCCATGCGCCCAACCCCAACAGGTACCTCCGTATCTTTGGCTAGTTCAACCAAGTACCTACGACGCTCAGCACCACAGACACGATGGCAACGACGGCCGCAACTTTCATTGCCGTTCGTTTGAGGTACCAATCGGTGTGATTGATACGCCATGCCAACAAGTCCTTCGCACTGTAGCCTCGCGTGGGCCAGGTGAAATGATTGCCGTCTTTGATGCAGTATGCTCGCAGACTGAACGTCACATCCTGGCTCTCTTCGGGCGCAATCCTTACGCCGTAGTACAGACAAAACTGGCCGTATTGTCCCTTACCTAACCGAATTTTCGGACCGAGACCACAAATCGAACAGGGACGAGTGTCCTTTGACGTACGAAGTTGCCGCCTCAGCCTCCAGGGCTGAATCCAACGATGCATATCGCACCTCCTTTACAGTTGGCGGGAGGCGCGATCCCCAGCGGGATCGACAGCCCCCGCTGGGGTTAATTCTAAAGCGGTAGCGTCATCGGCGTTGACCCCACCGGTCCCGATGGCTGTCGACCGACGTTCCAGCAACCGCACCCGTGTGCTAACTCAACGGAGCTGAGCATCGCATTTCGAGCGCGCGCCAGGGTGCGACGACCGCCTGATTACTCCGCTTCGGGTAATTTGTCTAACCACGATGAAAACCTGCGCCAAACCAAGGGATTTCTCTCGATCAACGCTTCGAGATCACGTTTCATTAGCGGATTTTCCTTGCAATTGACTAGATCCATAAAATGACGGTTCGCATCAAAACAGCGCTGCTGCGCACGTTCAAACGTTTGTTTCTGACTGTCCATCATCCACCTCACAGTGTTTTGTGTTAGCCGGTCGCGCAACGCAACAGCGAATGCACCGTCGGCAACGGTTGAGGCTCAGTGACGACGCGTGGAAATGTTGCTTCGCCCTGTTCCAGGAGCACATCATTCCAATCAACGCCCTTGTCTTTGGCCGGTAACTTGGGATAGCGAATCTCGACACTAAGTCCTTGCGCACCCATACGGTCCGCCAATTTCTCCGCCGCGATACGTCCGGCTTGTTTGCCCTTTTTGATCACATCGTTATCGGCCCAAATGATGACCCGTTGCACCCCCGGTGGGACCACCAGGTTGCCAAGAAGCGCAGTGTTCGCTGCAGCCCAGACTGGCATGCCGGTCGCTTGTCGCACGGCTAAGGCATTCTCGATGCCTTCAGTCACCCCCAGTACATGGCTCGGCGCGAATAAGCGGACCGCGCCGCCACTGAGCGCGGCATCGCGAACGCGCAAGTTCTTTTTCGGTTTAGGCAATGATGCCTTCGTCCCGTCCGCGGCCAAATAGGTACGCAAGATGCCCACCATTTTGCCATCCGGTCCTTGGATGGACGCCATCATGCAGGGGAAGTGCCCAAGCGGTCGTGACTCACCGTACTCGGTGTACGACATCCGTGGATGAAACCGAAGCGTCAATGGCATGGGTTGAATATCGCTAAGCCCACGGCGACGCAAATATCGCCGAAGGGGTTCCCCGCGCGGTGAACGCAGCAGATAACCTTCGTTCCAAATGCGGCGAATCACCTTGAATGGGGGCGCCTTGTCCGGGGGCGGCTTCGACGCCTCCGTCACCCGTTCCGTACAATGACTCGCGGTCTTTTCGCCGCCATTTAAGTAATCTTCCACCGCCTGGGCCGTTTTGGCCCAGGTCCAGTCGTTCAACCATTGCAGCAATGCTAACCCGTTGGCAAAGGTGCCGCAGGTGTTGCAAACTGCCCCACCGGTTTCACGGAAGTCACGCAGGATGCGAAATCCGTCACCGTTATCGCCACCATGGACCGGGCAAAACCCGTGTTTCAGATGGCCGCGTTCGATGGCGTCAGTTATCTCCACTTGTGACGACAATGCCGCAATGATTTCCGGCCACCGACCATGGCAGCGGCCCGCAAGTTCTCGAAAACTCATGTTGACCTCCTTTATGAGCGTTGGTGCGTCGGAAATCGACGCAAGGGATTGTGTTGGGATGCCACGGCACATGAGCAGGCTCACATGGCATGGCGAGATCTGGCTGAATGAGGGTCAGCTGCCCGTTGCTCAGAAGCCCATCGGCTTCTCCTAGCAATGACAAACCCAATTGAATAACAAACGCGCACGCATGCGCCTTCGGATGGGTCTTCGTTCGGTGTCTGGTGTGAGGCGGCCCGCGAAGGCGGCTCAGAGTCTGGCGGGTGAGGACAAGGTGGCGAAACCCGCAGTTCGGCCACAGTTCGCAACCTAAGGCATTCTGACGCGGCTGTCAAGCAGTCTACGAATATCTCTTCCCGCGGTGACACCTCGCGACCCCTAGCGCTCTGTTTTTCGCAATTGGGGTCAGGCAACGTAGCTAAGAGCCTTTGTTTTAATCTGCCAATGTCGTGGCACAACGCTGTCGCCGCGCCGCATGAGGATATCGCTGATGGTGGACATACCAGGGAAAATAAACACCGTTACGGAGCTGAGTGAAGAGTTGCACATGGTGGTGAGCCGCCTTAACTACGACGCCCTCCCCGAGGAGTTCTGTCGCACCGTTCGCAACACTCAAATCCATTTGAGTGAGTTGGTTATGCGTAGGCAGATTGAGCGTCGTCAACCCCATCATCTCATCGGCAATGGCGCTATCACGATCGGTGACAAGGTTCACGATGTCGTTGTGCGTCAGGTGCTCTATCACGGTTTCAGTGTGATATCGACCTTCTGGGTTAAGGAGGGTGAGGTGCTGTCGCTGCGTTTACCGCAAGACGATGTCACGCGCGAATATCCGTGTGCGGTTGTCGGTTGTCGTCGCGGTGGTCGGCCGGATGATAATGGCACTGCATATTATCTGATGCTCGAAAAGCTCTACGACTCGTACGTGGAAGTCTCGTGACGCCGCACGTTTTCACAATCCCTCGCTTTCAATGCTTAGGCTCACTATGGCGTTTGAGTCTGGCATGACTCCTCATTCATTTGACCGGAGGTCTCTCTGATGTACCGAATCTTTCTGTGTTTAGTCGTGGCGTATGCAGGCGTTGGTGCTGTCCATGCTGAAACGTCGCCGGGGGATGCCGTCATCGCGACGGTCGAAGGTGATGCGATCACTATCCGCGAAGTGGACGATACCGGCGGGCGCAAGTTATACGAGGTGTCACACGAACTCTACAAGGCGCGCGTGCAAGCGCTGTACATGCTGCTCTCCGACAAGCTGATGGCCATGGAGGCAACGTCTCGCGACACCAGCATTGGCGAACTGCAGGCGTCGGAAATTACGGCAAAGACTCGCCCAGTGAACGACGTTGACATCGACAGTTTCATTGCGAAGCAACGGGGAATTGAAGCAGAAGCGCCACGTGTGCGCAAACGTGTCGAATTGTTCCTGCGTATGCAGGCAAGCGCCAACCAGAAAAAACGCTTTATGCAGGAATTATTCAAAAAATACAACGTGCAGGTTGCCCTGGACGCGCCTCCCGCGCCACCGCCGGAAGAGATCTTCGGTGCCGTTCCGCCCGCGTTAGGTAACCCGGAGGCCCCCGTCACGATCGTGAGCTTTTCTGACTACCTATGCCCCTACTGCAAGCAGATGTCAGCCACGCTGCATCAGCTGCACGAGAAGTTTCCGACTGACGTGCAGATCATCTATCGGCATTTCCCTGTCAACAATGAAGCGCAGGAGCTTGCCGAAGCGGCCCTGTGTGCCGGAGACCAGGACAAATTCTGGGATTACCACGCGGCTTTGTTTGCCACGCCACGCGTCAATGGTTCCCATATCGGCGCAATCGCGACCTACGTGGGTCTAGACCGCGCTAAATTTGATTACTGTTTAAAAAACAAACGTCACACCGCGCAAGTGCAAGACGATATCAAAGAAGGCCAACGCCTAGACATCAGCGGCACACCGACCAACTTCATCAACGGCGTACGTGTTCATGGCGCCGCAAAGTTGGACGCGCTCAGCAGCATGGTGTACGAGGCGCTTAATCAAAAACGCAAACACCCAGCCGTCGCTACCAGTCGCCGGGGTCTGGCCGATAAAGGAGGATCACCATGAAACCATACGCAATCTTGTTGAGACTACTCGGCGTGTTGGTGTGCCTATCGAGCCCCTGCGCGGACGCTGACTCTCCCCAAGAAACCTACGAGCAATATTTGGCGACAGTGATCAAGGCAACCCGCCTGCGCGACGTATTCCCGTATCTCACCCGTGAACGCATTGAGACCATTGAGTTCGGTCTCAAAAAGGCCGCCGACCAGGGTGTCGATCCGGTACAGGTCGAAAACTTCACCCTGGGCCTGCTGAAAACTGGCGCCAAGGACAAAGCCCGATTCCGCGAATTGGTGATTGAAGAAGATGCGAGCGTGGTCGTGGAGCGCAAAGACGTCACAGTCGAGGTCCTGATGGTCCTGGTCGACGGTTCGTGGAAGATTGCCGATGAACGTATGGTGAGAATTCCCAACTTCGACTAGCCCAGTGACTGCCGTTGCGCCGGGATCAGTGACTTGCAGCTTTTCAAAAATCCGTACAATGGAAGGTGTCTTTGGTAACGCCTTCGAGCGCACTATGATCTCCGCAAACACGCCCACACCGGCGGGCCATCAAAAATCCTTCCTCACCGGTACGGTGGACAGCGTCCGCTTTAGCTCCGCCGACACTGGCTGGGCCTGCCTGATCGTCAAAGACGACACCGGGGAGCTGCATACCGTCGTCGGCACTGGCCATGGCATCAACGCTGGTCATCATGTGCGCTGTGAAGGCGAGTGGAACGAACATCCGAAGTTCGGGCGCCAGTTGAAAGCATCTGCGATCATCCCCAACGCGCCGACCACCCGGGGTGCGCTCGAAAAGTACCTCGCGAGTGGCGCGGTGGAGGGCATCGGTAAAGGCTATGCATCGAAGCTGGTGCGCATCTTCGGTGAGCGCTTACCTAAAGTCCTGGACAAGGATCCGGCGCAGCTTGAGTGTGTTAACGGTATTGGTCCGGAACGGCGTCGGAAAATCAGCCAAAGTTGGAATAAGCAAAAAGAAATCCGCGAGATCATGATGTTCTTGCAAGAACACGGTCTTGGCCCACAGCGCGCGGCTCAGATTCATCGACGCTACGGCAAGCAGGCTGCGGCCATCATCACCGGTAACCCCTATCGTCTGACCGAAGATTTTCACGGCATCGGATTCAGCATTGCGGACACGACGGCGCTCAGTTTCGGTATTGCCAAGGATGATCCAAAACGGCTGTACGCTGGGTTACGTCAAATACTCACCAATCGACGCCTACGCGGTGACTGCGCGGTGCCGGAAACCACGCTCATCACGCAGACCGCTAAATTACTCAAAGTCACGAAGGAGGCGGTGATTGCGGAGTTGCGCAATACGCTGGACGTGGGTCGACTGCAGGGCGAGCCGATCCATGGTGAAAAGCTGATCTTTCTCCCACCGCTGCGACAAGCCGAAATTGAAGTGGCCAATCGGCTGGCAATATTGGCCAAGGGTCGAGTGCCCTGGGCGGGGTTCAATGTTGAAACCGAAATTCACAACGTCGAGAGACGACTCGGTATTCGCCTGTCCGAATCACAGCGGCGAGCGGTCATCGATCTCGTCACCCATAAAGTGTGCGTGATAACGGGCGGCCCGGGGAGCGGCAAAACCACACTGACGAAAGTCTTGTTAGGGCTGCTTGGCGAGCGCGTCAAATCCATCGTGTTGTGTGCGCCGACTGGC
>JBPCXK010000670.1:0-2646 GCA_051008635.1 Gammaproteobacteria bacterium | reverse complement strand
CGCGCCGTGCACCCGGAGTCGTTCACGCACGGCTCGTCCAGACAGCGCGTGCATTGGTTTCGCACCGGGCTGGAGTCGGGCAGCGTCGAGGCGTGCAATACGTTTGCGCAGGCCGGCTTGCAATAGGCCCTGGCTCGGCATGACGGCAGGTAAGCGCGACACCGGTGAAATGAAGAGGCTTCCCGGCCCGTCTTCATCCGCCGTCTCGTCGGTATTCTGCGACGGCTACCCGCTACTCGAGCACGCCAACTACAGCAAAGGCGAGCTCGCTCTGGCATACCGCAACAAGGCCATGCCACTCGAAGGGCTGCGGTACGACATCACGCCGGTGGGCATGCACTACACGCTCATCCATTTTGGTATCCCTGACCTCGACGCCGGCAAATGGCGTCTGCACATGGGCGGCGAAGTCGCGAAATCATTGTCACTCGGGCTCGACGAGCTCCAGCAACGACCACAAGTTACACTCACAGCTACTATGGAATGCGCCGGCAACGGCCGCGGCCATCTACGGCCCCGCTCCGACACCATACCGTGGCTGGATTCCGCCGTCGGCACCGCGCAGTGGACCGGAACACGGCTCGCCCCGATCCTGACCGAAGCCGGCCTGAAACACTCCGTGAAGGAATTGTTACTTACGGGTCATGATCCCGGTGTTCAGGGCGGCGAGATATCTCCTTATCAACGCAGCCTGTCGCTCGATGAGGCAACCCGGGACGATGTGCTGCTGGTGTGGGCCATGAACGGCCGCGAGCTGGAACCGCAACACGGGTTTCCTTTGCGTGTGCTCGTGCCCGGCTGGTACGGCATGACGAGCGTCAAGTGGCTGGACTCCATAACGGCGACCAGCAGACCCTTCGACGGTTATCAAATGAAAATTTATCGCTACGCGCAAGGCAAGGACGAAACGGGAGAGCCCGTGCGCCTCATGAAGCCACGCGCGCTGATGATCCCGCCGGGCTGGAGCGATGTTCAGGCGCGCACGCGCATTCTCGATCGCGGCATGACACTGCTCACAGGCCGCGCCTGGTCCGGCCGTTGCGAAATCACGCGTGTCGAGGTCAGCACCGACGATGGCGAGAACTGGCGCGACGCAACACTCTGTGATCCGGTATCGGAACACGCCTGGCGCTCATGGCGCTACGAATGGAATGCGACACCGGGCGAATATGTTTTGCGCGTACGGGCCACCGACGAAACAGGCGCCGCACAACCCGATCAGCAATTCTGGACCCACAGCGGCATGGGCAACAACATGGCGCAGCGGGTAGAGCTGGCGGTAGTTTAGTTTATTTACTCTAGCCCGCATTTCTCACCACGATGACGAGCCCTCGCCCCGTGGTGAGATATGCGGGCTAGAGAGCACTGAGTGTCGTTGCGATCGGCAGTGCTCCCAGCTTTTGCATGTTTTCGAAAGTAAACAACGTGCTCGCGCCTTTGCGCTGGGCTGTACGTGCGATCAGACAATCAGAAAAGTCCACTTGCCCATATTCGCGATAATCCATCAATGCGCTTTGTAGCGCGACCCAATCTTCAAAGTTGAAGCGATAGTTGCTGCTCAATGCGGCCATCAGTGCAGCAATGTCGCCGCGGTCCAACTCAAATACCGACTCCAACACCCATTCCATTTCGGCAACAACAATGTCGGACACGAACACAGCATCGGCTTTTTCAATGACATCCCTGGCCGCAACAACCTGCCACTTTGGATTACGTTCGTCTAACGGTTCGAGTAGATAGCGCAGCAACACGTTGGTATCAACGGCGACCACGCGTGGCCTCGAACTTTCTGCCTGCTCTGGCCCTCAGAGCCTGCTTCACGGCATCCGGAGACACATCTTTGCCAGCTCCAAGGCCAGCAAACTTCCCAGCCAGGCTCTCGCCATGCATCTTCACGAGATGCGCCACGCCATCGCGTTCGAATACCTCCACGTAGTCGCCAGGAGTCAGACCCAGGGCGTCGCACACGGCTCTTGGCAAAGTAACCTGCCTTTTACTAGTCAGCTTGTGCATCGCCAGACTCGCCCGTATTACTATTCTCTAAAAGTAATGATTGTAGGGTGAGCGGTACCCTGGGTCAAGCGCTGGCGATTGGCGTATTTTGTCGCAGGATCCTCAGTCCAACCCGGCTACGAAAGGTTTTCCTTGCGCTTTTGCATCTTGGGGAGCCTCGGAGGTTGAGCGAGATCAGACATCCGCTCGCCCGCTAAGGGGCTCTGCCAGAAATAACTTCACGTTTCTTAGGCCTATCCATCCCGCGTGGCGGCGTTGCTTCGGCAGTCAAATAGCCGGGCTATTCGCCTGCCTCGCGCCTTGCCACACGGGCGCCTGCGCCGCACATGGATGTGCCAGTGTCGCGGGCGCAGGACGCGCAGGAGCGACCCGCCGAGAGATGCAAACTTATTTCTGGCAGAACCCTAAACAATGAGCAAGGGAATCAAAGCGTTCAACTTCAAGCCTGGCCACGTATTGTCGGGCCGTTACGAGGTGATGTCCCGGTTGGGCGCGGGCTGGGAGGGTGAAGTCTATCTCATCCATGAACTGGGCACGCGGATCGAGCGCACCGCCAAGTTCTTTTTCCCGCAACGCAACGCGCGCGATCGCGCCGCGAGGCTCTACGCCAAAAAGCTGCACAAGCTACGGCAT
>JBPCXK010000669.1:0-2830 GCA_051008635.1 Gammaproteobacteria bacterium | reverse complement strand
GGATGACGTCTCTCTGGGTGTCGACTCGGGCGAGTTTGTCGCTTTGCTCGGGCCGAACGGGGCGGGCAAAACGACGCTGTTTCAATTGCTGAGCGGTTTGTTCGTGGCCGACCGCGGCAGCATCAGCGTGCTGCAAAGCGATATCCGTACGCACGCCGTGACCGTGCTCGCCCGCCTCGGCATAGTCTTCCAGCAGCCGACGTTGGATCTCGATTTGACCGTTCGCGCGAACCTGCGTTTTCATGCCCGCCTTCACGGCATGCGCGGCGCCATGCGCGCGGTGCGGATAAGCGAAGAGCTGAAGCGCCTCGATATTCTTGAACACGCGGATAAACAATGCCGTGGATTGAGTGGCGGTAATCGTCGCAAGGTCGAGCTCGCCCGCGCGCTGCTGCACGGCCCGCAATTGTTGCTGATGGACGAGGCGACGGTCGGTCTCGATCCGGCATCGCGCCGTTCGCTGCTCGATTATGTTCATGAGCTGCGCGACACCCGCGGTATGGCCGTACTGTGGGCGACGCACCTGGTCGACGAGGCCGAGCGCGCGGACAAGGTGGTTGTCTTGCACCGCGGCCGCTTGATCGCAGAAGGCGCGCCCTCGGCGCTTATCGCGCAGACCGGTGAGCCGAGCCTGGCGGACGCGTTTTTGAAGTTGACTGGAAGATGAACATGCGGGCTAGCCATGCCTGGCAGGCTTTCTCGGCTGTAGCCACCCGAGAACTCATCCGTTTTGTTCATCAACGCGGGAGATTGTTTTCCGCGTTGGTGCGGCCATCGTTGTGGCTGATTGTGTTCGCGGTCGGGTTTCAGAACGTGTTTGGCGTATCCATCATTCCGCCTTACGAGACTTACATCGAGTACCAGGTCTACATCGTTCCAGGCTTGCTTGGCATGGTGCTGCTGTTCAACGGCATGCAGTCATCGTTGTCCATGGTTTACGATCGCGAGATGGGGGTGATGCGGCTGCTGCTGACAGCGCCGCTGGCGCGCTGGTATCTATTGTTGTGCAAGTTGGGTTCGGGCACGGTACTGTCCGTATTGCAGGCATACGCATTTCTCGCGCTGTGTTTGTTGTTTCAGGTCGACATTCCGCTGTCGGGCTGGCTGTATGTGTTGCCCGCGCTGGTGCTTGGTGGCATGATGCTCGGTGCGCTGGGGTTGTTGCTGTCCGTGTATATCAAGCAACTCGAAAATTTCGCGGGCACGATGAACTTCGTGATTTTCCCGATGTTCTTTATCTCCTCGGCATTGTATCCCTTGTGGAAGCTCAAGGAATCCGGCGCCGAGATCGTTTACCAGCTTGCGCGTTTCAATCCGTTCACGCACGCGGTCGAGCTGGTTCGCTTCGCGCTTTATGGGCAGTTCAACGCGGTGTCGTGCGCGGTAGTGATGGGCACGCTGATGCTGTTTTTCGTGTTGGCCGTCTTTGGATATGATCCGCAGCGCGGTATGGTGCGTCGTGTGCAGCGCCCCGCATGAACTACTGATGTCGTCTGCTTTTAAAGATTGATCTGTCTAGAACTAATTAGTACCTTACCCGTGAAATCTTGGACAAAAAGACCGAGAATTTCTCGACCGGCGGTCGCGCCGGGGTGGGGCGGACTTTTCCACGCCTTGTCCACGGCCGCGCGCCGCAAACGCTGGCGAAGCGGTGGGCAAGGGGTGGTAAAGTCCGCCGTTGAGGGGGCACAAGTTCTGGTTCCGGCTATGCCGGGTTAGGGAGCGGAGTAGTTGGCGAAAAGAATCTTCTTACTCGTGTTTCTGTCATTGCTCGCTGGTGTGGTTAGCGCCAAAGATACTGGTTATCTTTTCGTGAGCAGCGAGAAGGATCATGTTGTCACGGTGCTGGATGGCAAAACCTACGCAGTCGTGAAAAACATCGAGACCTCGGAAAGGCCTCGGCATCTACAGTTTAACCCTGAACGGACTCATATCTACGCCGCGTGTGGAGACGGCGAGGCCATCGACATCATCGATGTGGCGAAGCTGGAGGTCGTGGACAAGATCGACGACATCGATGATCCTGAAGCCTTCGACCTGAGTCTCGACGGCAAGCAGATGTATATCTCGCTGGAAGACGACGGCGCACTCGGGGTGATGGATCTGGACAGTAAGGAGTTGGTGAAGGAAATAGAAGTCGGTGAGGAGCCCGAGGGCGTGCTCACCAGCCGCGACGGCAAAAGCGTGTACGTGACCTCGGAGGTCGCGAACATGGTGCATGTGGTGGACACCGGCAGCTGGGAGCTCAGCGCAAATATCGTCGTCGGCAACCGTCCTCGCCGATTCGCGATGACGCCGGACGAGAAAGAACTGTGGGTTTCGAACGAGCTCAGCGGTTCGGTGAGCATTATCGATCCGGCGAGCAACACGGTTGTCGAATCGGTTTCGTTCGAGCCCAAGGGCTTTCGACCGGAACAAGTGACCCCCGTGGGAATCACCATGACGACCGACGGTGAGACGGCCTTCGTGGCGCTGGGGCGCGCAAACCACGTCGCGGTTGTGGACGTGGCGAGCCGTAAGATCGAGGACTACATTCTGGTTGGCAACCGCGCCTGGAACACTGTTTTGAATCGCGATGGCTCGATGCTGTTTGTTGCGAACGGTTTGAGTGACGACGTGTCGATCATCGATACCGGTTCACGCAAGGTGATCAAATCGGTGCCGGTCGGGCGCGTACCGTACATGGTGTTGATCGACGACTGAGCTGGCTGATGGTTCTAGTGCTCCGTCAAGGTGATATTGGTGGGTTCAGAGTTCCGCAAATGCGTCACTGCAAGGCGCAGTCCGCAGGGAATGGTTAGACTCTTGCCAAGGACTGCAACGCCGCAGT
>JBPCXK010000668.1:0-5665 GCA_051008635.1 Gammaproteobacteria bacterium | reverse complement strand
CGGTGTGCCCAGATGTACTGTTCCGGCGCCAGCTTCACGTGCTCTTCGATGATGTGATTGACGCGGCGCGCGTCCTGCTCGTCATCGCCTGAGGGGAAATTGTCCAGTGCCGGGGATAAGGTCAGCAGGTAACCGGCGTCGCCGGGCAGCCGGCGGGGGAAAAAGGGCACCACCCTGGCTCCGGACATTCGCGTCAGGCTGGAAAGCGCGGTAAGCGTCGCCGCGGGCACGCCGAAAAACGGCGCCAGCACCCCGCGCTTGAGGCCGAAATCCTGATCGGGCGCGTACCAGAGCGGCAAATTCTGGCGCAGCCCGCGAATCATGCCGCGGATGTCATGTCGCTCCACGACTTGACCGGCCGCGAACTTGTCACGTTGCCAGCGCGTGAAGGCGTCGAATAACTCGTTCTTGACGCGTTTGTACACCGCCTGTGTAGGACCTTCCAAAGCGATGAGGGACGCGCCAATTTCGAGATTGGTCGTGTGGCCGCTCAACAGAATCACGCCACGCCCGTGGCGCAAGGCTTCATCGAGGTGTTCCTTGCCCTCTATCCGGCGCAGCGCCCTGAGCTTGGCGCGCGGCTTCCACCAGCACATTGCCGCCTCGACGAGGCTGACTCCGAGCTCCCGAAACGAGGCGTGCACCAGGCGGCCCCTGGCCGCGGGCTCCATGTCGGGGAAACAAAGATCGACGTTGATGCGGGCGATGCGCCGCCGTGAGCCTCCCAGGCGATACATCAGTTCTCCAATGCCCTTGCCCGCGGCGATGACGGTTGGATAAGGCAGTTGCGCCATCAGCCAAAGCAAGGCGATACCACACCATACCGGCCAATATCGCGGGGCCAGGTATTCGCGGGGTTTAAAAGGAGAGCTGGTTGACAATGCTCGCGTGGTCTACTGCGCGAGCGGGATTAAAGCAGGAATCTGGCGGGGTTGGCAACCGTGTCGGGCCAGGGTGCACGCGGCCGCCGGACCTGACCGGCGCTGGCGCGCCGACCGGTCCGTTCGCCCAGACCTCAAAGACTCCTCGGTGATTGGCGTTGTTATCTCCGCAGGTAATGCGGCTGTTACCGGGTACTTTACTGGTCACTGACACTGGGCCGTCAGGATTTTGTCCGTGAGCGTCTGAATCGCGATATAGTCCGGATCGCTCGTGCCGAGTGTGAGAAACCGGTCGCCGCCGCCATGGCCTTCAAGGCCGCGCGGCTTCAGCAACATCAGTGATTCCCCGTTAGCGCCCAGCTTCTGGGCGGTTTGGGAGAAGAGCGTGAACGCAGCCGCATCGTTGCCCGCCATGTTAAACACGGCGGCCCCGATATTGCTCGGTGTATGGCAGTTCAGACACCGTTCCGGCTTGTCGAGAATCGGAAAGACCGTAGTTTGGAACTCCTGCGCGCAGGCCGTCGACGGTGGTGTTTGCGAAGGCGGTGGCGTCGTCGAGCTCGTGGAGGGGAGCTCCGTGGAATATTCTCCGCAGGCGCTTAGCGTCAACGCCAAAGCCAGCGCGAATAGACGAGTTGTGGTGTTCATCACCTGTATCTCCTTAACCTCGGCTCACAGTGGCCAGGTTTGGCAATAATTTGTTTATAGTTCGTAATGCGGGCCAGCGCGTCTTTCGCGTTTACCCGTTTGTTAATCGTCCGGCGCATCGCCAGACATGGCCGCGACGTTGGTCTCCGCAGCAATGGGCCGTGGCTTTGGGGGAGGAGTTTTGTGACACGGCCAGTCGAACGCTCTGGCAACCCGGCCGTCGTCACCTCCCGTGAGGCATTAGACTCGTGGTTTTGCGACCCCTGCCTTTCGGCAGGTTTGCCTCTTCACAATTCCCTGTGACCCCAAGTCACGAGGATGTTTTAACAACAAAGAAGGGGGGGCACTAGCAGCAAACGACGACTGGCAACTTTAAGGGAATGAAAGTCGGCAGCCGCCGCCGGCGCAGAATTGTTCGGCTAGCCCGCATATCTCACCACGGGGCGAGATGATCGCGCAAAGATCAAGCGAGGGCTCGTCATCGTGGTGAGAAATGCGGGCTAGGAGGGAAACCCCGTCTCGACCGCCGGGTTGAAGAAATCCACGTCTTCGGCATCCAGCGCGAACCGTTGTACCAGTGGATCTCCGTCTATGCCGCTCAGTGTGCGCAGCGCCTGATGAATATGCTTCGGTTCGAGTTTGATGCCGCTGTCATCGGGTTGAAGCGTCATCGGGTTGATTCGCACCGCATCGTGGCGGCCGTTGGTCGCGCCGACCACGCGGTTACCCCATGGCGCGTCCTTCTGCATGATGACTGTGCTGCCAACGGACCAGTGGTCCTTACCGTTGCCGTCGTTGTAGCGCGGGGTGCGCGAGAAATCCGACGTCAGCACCAGCACGATGCGTTCGGCGACACCGAGTTCGTCCGCTTTCACCCAGAGATAATCCACAGCGTTGGTCAGGCGCCTCAACGCACGCGCCTGATTGCGGTCGTGGTCGCTGTGGGTGTCAAAATCGGCAGCGTCGAAGTTCGCGCTCACACACAGACCTGCCGCCGAAGCGAGCAAGGCCAGATGGATATCGTCCACCATGTCGTTGCGCGCGCCGGTGAGATCGTTGCGGTCGAGATTTTGAAAACCCTCGCCGAAGGTGCGCAAGGCATCGTCGCCGGATTTGCCTGCGATGAGCTCACTGACGCCGCGTTTCATCCGCGGCAGGTGGCTCCCGGCTGCCAGCGCGCGCAGCCTGTCGAGCTGATGGCGGCGGGCGATATCGAGCGCTGCCTCGGGATGAATATTTTGACCTTCGGGGTTGCGGTTCGGGAGCAGTAGATTGCCGAGACCGTCGTTACCCGGCGCGCTCGAAGCCAGCACCGCGCCATCGGCGGTTTCCCGATAAGGGCCATTGGCCAAAAAATATAGCGGCAGGCCGGCGCCGAGCACGATGCCCGCGAGGCCCTCGAACGGCGGATACCCGGAGGCCAGGCGGCCGCTTTGCGAATGGCGCAGGCCCGCCTCGTGGGAGTTGGTTTCGCCATCGATGCCGTTGATGACGAGCATGCGATCGAAATATTTGTTGAAGAAAGCCTGATTGCCCGCAAAGGGCGCGTAGCGAAGGTTGCCGGCGTTTCCGGCCTGGGCATTTTCTGCCCAACGATTGATTTGCGGGTCGTTTTTCGGATCGCAAAAACTGCTGGTGTCCCATGCGCCACGGGCATGGATGTTCATGAATACCGTGCCGGTGTAGAGCGCGGTTTGCGCGAGCCCGGGACGCCACCATGGTATGAGCGTCGTAAAGCCGGCCGCGCCGGCAAACTTGATGAATCGTCTTCGTTGCATGGCGTGAATCCTGTGACTGACTGCTATTCGTAGAGGAAGCGGTAATCGCTGAGCAGATAAACGGTGGCGATCATCCACGCGCGCAGGGTGTTGTTCGGGTCATCGACATTGCAGCCGGGATTGGAGTTGCCATAGTCAACGGCGACTAATTCGCTAAACAGTGCAAAGCTGCGATCGATCTCGGGATCGTTGACCGCCAGGTTCTCACCCAACATCGCGCCGTGCAGATGCTGCAGGTTGCGGCGGATATTGGCCTCGCCATTCGCATCGCCCGGCAGGTCGCCGGACTCCACGTGCGGAAACAAACCGCGCTGGGCGGGCGCCTGCGCGAAGTCAGCGCGCACTATCTCGCAGGCCATCTCGTTTGCCATACGGTCGATCATCAGTGACATCAGGCTGTTGATCTGGGTGGTGCGCTCGGTTTGGGCGTCGGAGTCAAAACCGCCATACAACAGTCGGTACTCATCCAGCAGCTCGTCCCAGGTCGCGCCAGTGACGGCCCGCAGCTTGCGGTCGAGTTGCTCGGGTGTCAGCAAACGGCCCATGCCGACCTGCGCCAGCTCCGTTTCGCGCTGCGTCGATACCACATTGGCGCCTGCAGCGCGAAACCACCGGCTCATGATCAGGTCTGCGAGCAGGTCTTTGAGGTTGTAGGGCCCCAAGCCATGATCCTGGCGAAAGCGCTCGGCTATATCGTTGAATATGTCTTGCTGGGCGTTGTGGGCGGCCAGGCGCGCCTCATAGCTGCTGTCGTTTGGATCGCCCGGGCGCCCCAACGGCGAATGTCCGAACAGACCCTCAAACCAGAACCGGATCGTCCCGGTCGCGAAGCGGGGATCGGCCGTGAATTCGAGCGCCAGCCATTGCAGCGCATTGTCGTTGTCGCCGGCCGGCAGCTCGGCGCCCGTGAAACCCGGTGGCAACATGGTGCGGTACCACAGGTCGCCGGCCTGGTAGAGGAGATCGCCGTTTTCGTCGCGTTCACCGCGCTTGTATGAGGCTGGCAGCGTGTCGAAAAAACCGCCCAGCTCATTCGGCCGCCAGCGTCCCTCGTTACCCCAGTTTTGAAAAGCTCCCGCGGCCGGGTCGACCACGGCGTGACACACCGTGCAGTTGGGATTGTTCAGCGTCGGATTGTCCTCGTCCTGCAGGGCGTCGGGCGACATGGAGCGTTCTGCGAGCGCGTCCAGGTTAATGCCCAGAAAGAATTGATACGCCCAGCGTGAGCGTGCGCGGTTACGATTCGTGTCGGTCGACGGAAAGCGCAGCAACCACATGGGCGAGGTCAGTATGCCGGCGTGTGGGTAAGGCCCCCCAAGCCGATGATTCATACGGCCTTCTTTCCATTCGCCGGGATTGGCGGGATCGTCGAAGGGTTGCGCTGTGACCGCACCCAACACAGAAGCGGAATACGGATTGACCATGATGTAGTCGGCCGTGAGGACCTCGGTGTAAGGCCGCTCCTCGTTGACGATGTGGCGCACGAGTTGTTGGGTCTCTTGCGCCAACGCGCGGTTCACCCTGCCAACGTCGCCGTCGACGATGGTGGTAAGGTTCGGATAGTCGGCTGCGTCGAGCCGGTCGCGAGCGTCAACGGCGAACTTCTCGGTGAGGAAATGATCGTTCGCGGTCTCCATGAGAAATCGATCGAAGTTCTCGCCCCGCATCAGAGCGCGAACAGCCGTTCGCAACGTGCTCTCATCGCTGCCGGCGACCGCCGCGCTTTCCGCGCTCGTGGGCAGGCGCCCGGCGAGTAGTATCGCGGCCTTGCGCAGTGTTTGTTCGTTGTCGAGCTGCCCTACGCCTGCGAAAAACGGCGAACTCCCGCTACTCCCGACAGCACTTTCCTGGGTCGCGCTGCCGCCGCAAGCGGCAACGGTGAGGCATAAAAGCAATATATACAAATACTTACGGGTGGGGCGCATCTGCGCACCTCCTTCACGGTGGTCTCGGCGATGTCTCAAACAGGCGGCCAAACTAACGGCCAGGGCCATCATGCGCAGGTCGCATAGAAGGCTTGTTTAAAAGAGCCGGCCACCACTGTCTTCCTCTGTAGCGGTGAGCCGTCAGGGGCGCTGCCGGATTCTCCGGCATGCGCGAACCAATCCATGTCACATTCTTGTTTTCGTTACGCCGTTCTACACTTGCCCCGAAATATGCTCGTGTCAGCGGCGTGAGTGTTGCGTGGGTCGTCTTCGCAGAATTTCGGTGTAACACATAGCGCAATTTTATTGTAGAGGTGAGCTGCGACTAGCGAAAAAAGATGATCGGCGCCGTTATGCGGACAAACGACGTATTTTGTAAAACGCGACAACGCAGCTGAGCTCTGTCGATCGCTTACTTATGGCTTCAGGGTAC
>JBPCXK010000667.1:0-2542 GCA_051008635.1 Gammaproteobacteria bacterium | reverse complement strand
GCGCATTGTCCGTAACGCCTTGCGACCAGATGTAAACAGGTCCTCCATACGGCGTGGACAGCGTGTACTCAGCACCGGCTTGCAGTCCCAGCTCGTGGCTTCTTTGAAACTTGGGCGCCGCGTACCTGTTCAGTTCCCATGGCCGTATCGTATCGCGCAGCATGTTGAAACGCATTCGGACGGCGTTGCTCGAGGCATCCGTGCGCCGCACGGTGATCGCCGCGCCTGGCGGTGCGTAGAAACCGGTACTGGTCCATTCGCTGAACGCGGTGGGCGTTGCCGTATAGGTCGCTGCGCCGGTCGGCTCCAGATTCAGCATTTCGGGTGCCGTGCTGAAGTTGCCGGGATCGGGTTGGAATGCATTATTCGGCCGCGAGTAGTGCACGGCGTGATCGGCGAAGTAGGCGCCGAAGAACACCTGCTCATCCGTGGTCACCTTGTCCATCGGATAGGTAATGTCTTCGCGCACCTTGTCGCCCAGTAAAACGGCCAGCTTCAGCAGCCGCTCATCGTCGTCGAGACTGAAGACGTTGGTGCTGGTCAGGTCGAGCGCGGCAAGCCGGGTTCTAATGGCCTTGGCGCCGTCGAGGAATCTGCTGCCGAGCGTATTGCCGCTACCGTCGTCCCACAGTGTGCCCTCGTCGCACCTTAGATTACCTCTGTTGGTTGAACAGGGTTGTCCAGGCCCGTAGGTGAACGCGAGCAACCGATCTCGCAGGTTCGTGATGGTGGTTAGCACCTTGTCGCTGTCCAGTGCCGCAGCGCAGATCGTATCGGTGTCAGGCCAGTCGCCAACCAGCTTCCCGGTTTTCCAGCGCCGTTCGAGGTCGAACGCCGCGAGTTGTTTCGGATCTTTTCCGTACCAGTGGACAAACAGAATCACGGGCTTGCCCGTCGCAATAGCGCTGTTGATGACAGCGATATCGTCATCGGTACTGGTAATGAAAATGTCGAAGGCGCCGCTGCTCAACAGAGACTGGTCCGCGGCTACCGTCCACTGGGTGGTGAAATTGTTCGCCGTAATCCAGTCGTTCAACCATCCGGCCACAAAGCCATCGGCGCCCAGCAGCGTCAGCGGTGTGTTGCGGATATCGTTGCTCGAATCGCGTTTGGTGACCCAGTTGAAAATCTGCAGCACGCTGGGCGCCAGCGCCGTCTGGACTTCGGGAAAGCTGAACACGTTGGTCCCGAGCACGGAGTAGCGGGCGCCGTTGTCCCTCTCTCCGATCCACGAATAGAACAGCGGATCGCCGGGCCTGTCGTGTACATGCACGGGTGTATTGCGTGTGCTCAAAGAATGGAAATACGCCGAGCGCTTCGGCAGTGTCGCCTGATCGATGGCGCCGGGGTAGATCGCGCGTAGCCGGGTTTTACAGGTGTCGACTTCCGCCTGGGCAGTTGCGACTGCGGCGTCGAAGATAGTCGCGGTGTCGACGAGACTGGCGTCGCCCGTTTTCAGCGCACGTGTGAGCGCCGACTCCTGCCCAGTGATGGTGAACGCCGGCAGGCTGGCAGTGTCTTCGCCGTCGCTGACCGTGATGACGATATCCACATAGTCGCCGGCGTCGGTGTCGACGGGGATGCCGGAGAGCGCCCCGGTCGCCGTATCGAAGGCCGCCCACGAAGGCAGATTGGCGATGCTGAAAGTCAGCGTGCCGCCATCCGCATCGCTGGCGGTCGGGATAAAGCTGTAAGGCAGATCCGACTCGGCAAGCACGGGCGGCGTGCCCGCAATCGCGGGCGCCGTGTTGGGTGGGGGCGTCGCCGCCCCCCCTGTATCTCCACCCGAATCACCCGGGTCGCCGGGGCCACCGCCCGAACCGGAGCTGCCCCCGCCAATCGCCATATCCCCCGGCTCGACATCGTTGGCGTCAAAACAGCCGGTCAGCACCGTCACAATGATCCAGATCAATACAAACCGGTAAAGGGGTTGTTCGCGCATCAATGCTGGTTTCGCTGCGGTCGAGATGAGCGGGGGTCGTCAGCCCGGTTTCGCCACTATGTCGGAGAGTTAAAAGTCGCAGTATATTGCATATTAATATACTGTTATGTGAAATTAACAAACACAGGTCGTCGGCAGGGCGGATTCCCCTCTCGCAAAAGAGGGCAGGCAGGATTTGCGATTCCGGGAGCGGCGTCAGAGGGTGTCGTCAAACTCGGTTGGCGGCGTAGGTTGGCGCTGAGCGCAGCGAAGCCCAACGGGCGATTGCCTGTAGACGCTACCGCACGTTGGGCTTCGCTGTGCTCAGCCCAACCTACCGATACCCACAACATCGGAACCTGTGGGAGCCGGTCAGCGCCCGAAGTAAAAATAGAAGACGCCGGCCAGCACGAGGTACACAAGCAGCATCGCCCAGAAGCTTCCCGGTTCCGACTGCCTGTCGAATCGCCGCGCCCCGCCGTGCACGTCCATGGCATAGACGGTACCCGTCAGCGCGGCCAGCAGCACGTAGAGGCAGATCAAGCCGGCGATTGCATCGAACATCATTCAGCTCCTCGACCAACACGTCAGGTCTGCGAGATTACTTCGTAGCTCTCAGGC
>JBPCXK010000666.1:0-4889 GCA_051008635.1 Gammaproteobacteria bacterium | reverse complement strand
CCGGATACGCGTATTGAGCCGGTCCGAGTGGGGCGCCAGCAAGACGCTGCCCCGCCGTGGCCATCGCATCGGACCGGCCAGACGTACCGAGGTCTTCATTCACCATACGACCGTGGTCGACAGGGACACCACCGTCAATGAGTGGGAGAATATCTCCGAGGTGAAGGCTAGGATGCGGCAACTGCAAACAATCCGGCCGGATCTCGGCGCCGACGTGCCCTATTCGATGGTCGCTTTCTGCATGGCGAACGGTGAGCTCGTACTGTGCGAGGGCCGTGGACTCGAGCGCACCGGCGCGCATACCCACGGCCACAACCGTTCGGCGCTCGGTATCGCGTTTCAGGGAAATTTTCAGCGCACACCCCTGCCGCGTTTTCTCGATCAACAGTTAACGACCCTGAGCGAATGGCTGCGGGAGCTGCGCTCGAAGCATGGCTTTGTAAACCTCGGCTCGGTGCGACCGCGGGATCGCGAGGTATGGTCGCACAGCGATGTCAAATCGACGCAATGCTGTGGCAGATACCTGATCAACCGGCTTGGCCTGATTCGGTTTTTGGCGCAAGAGGATGACGAGATGAAGATGGATCAACGTACCTGGAAGACTGTTCAACGCTCGCTGCAGGCGTTGTCACCCCCGCTCTATGCCGGGCGCACAATAGACGGCAAGCCCGGGCGTAATACCAGCACCGCGGTCAAGGCGTTCGAGCGACGCGTCGGTTTCGCGTCCCGTGGCGTCCTTGGCACGCCCAACGATCCGGAAGCGGGGATGTGGCCAGCGACCCGAGAGCTGCTGTTCGTCCACGCCTTTTCACGCAAATAGCGGCTCACCCCGCCTTGCGCGCGGGCTCGCTTGCGAAAAAGTCCCGCACCGCGGCAACCACGGTATCGATGTCTTCGCGCGCAACGTCCAGATGCGCGACCAGCCGGGTCGGGTGGCCGATAGAGATGATGATGTCCTTACGCCCGAGCCAGGCCTGCAGGCTCGCCGCCACATCCGCAGGCACTGATACAAAGACCATATTCGTCGCCACGGACTCCACTGTTACGCCCTGAATGTCCGCCAAACCTTTCGCAAGCGCGGCGGCGTTGGCGTGGTCTTCGCTCAGGCGGTCGACGTGCTGTTCGAGCGCGTGGATGCCCGCGGCTGCGAGTATCCCGGCCTGACGCATGCCGCCGCCGACAACCTTGCGCCAGCGGCGTGCCTTGTCAATGAGATCGCGCGTCCCGCACAGCACCGATCCAACCGGCGCGCCGAGGCCCTTCGACAGACAGATCGAGACGCTGTCGAAGTGCCTGCTGATCGTATCGACCGGTACGCCGAGCGCGATTGCCGCGTTGAACGCGCGCGCGCCGTCGAGATGCAATACCAGACCGTGACGATCACAAAGTGCGCGCGCGTCGCGGATGTAATCGAGTGGCAGCACCTTGCCGCCTTGCGTGTTTTCGAGCGCCAGCATACGTGTCCGGGCGAAATGAAAATCGTCCGGCTTGATCGTGGCTTCGACTACGCCGAGCTCGAGCGTACCATCGGCCTGGAAATCGAGCGGTTGAGGCTGCACGCTGCCCAGGACCGCCGCACCGCCACCTTCGTACTTGTAGGTGTGCGCGTGCTGGCCGACGATGTATTCATCGCCGCGCTCGCAGTGACTCAGAACGCCGAGCAGGTTTCCCTGCGTGCCACTACTGACGAAAAGGGCGGCCTCGGTGCCAAGCATCCGGGCGGCCACTGCCTCCAGACGATTGACCGTCGGGTCCTCTCCATAGACGTCGTCGCCCACCTCGGCGGCGGCCATCGCCGCGCGCATCGCGGCGGTCGGTTTGGTGACAGTGTCGCTGCGCAGATCGATGGTTTTCATGGTCTAATCATGGTCATGAAACGTGCCGGCATCGGCTACACTTTTAGTAATAGCACAGTTTTGGTAACGGGTAGTCAAACATGAATGGGTCACTTGCGAAATCATTCTGCGTGCTGCTGCTCGCATTCGCGGCCGGCGCCGCGGCCGATCAGCAGGACGAGCGCCTGGCAGGCTTGTTTGACCAATTGAAGGACGCGGGCGATCCGGGAGCGGCACGCTCCGTCGAAACGGACATCTGGAAGATCTGGATCGAAAGTGGTAAGTCGGATATCGATGAGCTGATGTCGCAAGGCGTCGTCGCCATGTCCAGCCGCAATTTCGATGTGGCGCTCGAGGCTTTCGATAAAATCGTCGAGCAAGCACCGGGCTTTGCCGAAGGCTGGAACAAACGCGCCACGGTCTACTATCTGCGCGATGAAATGGCCGAATCGATGCTCGATATTGAACGCACGCTCGACCTCGAACCGCGCCACTTCGGCGCGTTGTCAGGGATGGGGCTTATCTTCATGGAACAGGGTGACTACAAGGGCGCGATCAAGGCCTACCAGGAAGTCCTCAAGATACACCCGCAATCGCCAAGCGCACGCTTTCACATCGGGCGTATGCACAAGCTGTTGTACGGCGAGTCGCTTTGATCGAAAGCGACGAAGCTGACGGCGCTACCCGCGTTTCTCTCCGCGCTCCTCCAGCCACTCCACGTCGGCGATATCCTGCGTACGCCCGGCCGCCCGTTTGTTCTGAATCAGATGGTGCCGCGACAAAACCGCGGTTGGCTCATCGATGAACGTAGTCCGCACCCGGTCTGGCCACGCCTCGTCGAAATCAACTCCATCAATGGCGGTTAGCAAATCTATACGCACCGGCGGCACGCCTATCTGAAAAACGACGCCCGGTTCGGCGAGATCGGATTCAGTCAGATCATGCAAAGGCGCACCGAAGGCTTTCAGTGCCTTGATTAGGCGCTGCGCGTTACGAAGGTTGGGACTGACCCATATATCCAGATCCTTCGTTGCCCGCACGTGCCCATGAGCGGCAAGTGCATGCGCACCTACCACGATGTACTCAACGCCGTGGGCGTTGAATGCGGCTAACAGATCTCTGAAGTCGCGGCTCACCGATGTCGTCCTGGTGCCAGTTGAGGCACAAAAGAGTGAGATCCCACACGGCGTTGATTCTTTCCTCGGGAGTTGAGGCCCCCCAGTCCCGGTCATCAGGCAGGCGGTCACCCTCACGGACTATGCGGCTCGTTACATTCCTTCGGGTGTAAGAGGACTCCATAGACGTATTATACCGCACGCCGATGACTCCTCCCGGACGCGCCTGGATTTGCGAATTTTTCACCGTCTTTCACAAAAATTACATTCCCGCCGCACCTCCAATATGAAGACTCACGTCGCCGATAGTCAGCCACAGGTCGCATATAGGATGTATGAGCCGCCCGGATGTGGGAAGACTGAGGGGTCCCCCATATGAAGACGCACAGACGCCACCGGGATGTGGCAACTTTCGAGGGACTAATCAGTTCCAATGGACTGTGGCGTTTGTTAGATTGCATTGAAACAAAACATTCGCTACGGACTGGGGACAGGAGGCTTGAGGAATTATGGCCGCAGTAAGCGATGCCTACGTGCAGTTCACCGAAGTCCAGAAAAGCTATGACGGCGAAACTCTGGTCGTCCGGAACTTGAATCTGGACATCGAGCGGGGTGAGTTTCTCACCATGCTCGGGCCGTCGGGCTCGGGCAAGACGACTTGCCTGATGATGCTGGCGGGTTTCGAGCCGGCCACGCACGGTGAAATCTATCTCGACCGGCAGCCGATAAACAATGTGCCGCCTTACCGGCGTGACATAGGCATGGTGTTTCAGAATTACGCCCTGTTTCCGCACATGACGGTTAGCGAAAACCTGGCCTTCCCACTCGAAGTCCGCAAAACCCCGAAAGCCGAGGTCGACGATCGCATTAAGCGGGCGCTCAGCATGGTGCAGCTCAGCGACTTCGGCAACCGCTACCCGGCCCAGTTGTCCGGCGGCCAGCAGCAACGCGTGGCGGTGGCCCGGGCGCTGGTCTTCGACCCCAAGCTGGTGTTGATGGACGAGCCGCTGGGCGCACTCGACAAGCAGCTGCGTGAGCAGATGCAATACGAGATCAAGCATATCCACGAGAACCTGGAGGTCACCGTCGTGTACGTCACCCACGACCAGAGCGAAGCGCTGACCATGTCCAACCGCATCGCCGTGTTCAATGAAGGCGTGATCCAGCAGCTTGCTGACCCCGAAGCGCTTTACGAGCGGCCGGACAATGCTTTCGTCGCGCAGTTCATCGGGGAGAACAATACCCTGGTGGGCGAGATCAAGGAGGTCAACGGCGAAAACTGCATGGTCGATGTCGGCGACAACCAGATCATAGAAGCGCTCGCCGTCAACATCGCAAGCGTCGGGAGCAAGACGACGATGTCGTTACGCCCGGAGCGCGTGTCAGTCAGCGCGGATAACGGCAGCCACCAGAACGTCGTCGATGCCAGGGTCGAGGAGCTCATTTACCTTGGCGATCACATACGCACCCGCGCGACGGTGTGCGGTCACGACGACTTCATCGTAAAGGTCCCAAACTCGGCCGATCACGAGCAGCTCAAGCCGGGCGAGACTGTAAAGTTCGGTTGGCAGGCCAAAGATTGCCGCGCGTTGGACGGGCCGCCAGCCAACTGACCATACATAAGAAACTGATTGAATTGAACTTTTTATCGTCCGTAATGACTGATATGCGGAGTGCCGGTCAAAGGAGGCGCTAATGACCACAAGCAACATTGACTCAAATTCATCCGATGTGTTAAGGATGATCGTTCCACCATCCAAGTTATCCGGAGGAGAAGTAATGAAGAAGTTTATGAAAATCGCGGCGACAGGAGTCGCGACGGCGGCGCTGGTTTCTGTAGCGCAGGCCGACATCACCGTCACGTCATGGGGCGGGGCTTACACCAACAGCCAGCAAAAGGCTTATGGCCAGCCGTTCGAGAAGAAGGCCGGCATCAAGG
>JBPCXK010000665.1:0-9243 GCA_051008635.1 Gammaproteobacteria bacterium | reverse complement strand
GTCTATGTGTTTACCCGCATCGGTGTTACCTGGAACCAGCAGGCCTACGTCAAGGCGAGCAATCCACGTGCGTGTGACTACTTCGGCCGTGTCATCAGCCTGAGCGGAGATGGCAACACCCTGGCGGTAGGGGCTAACCGAGAGGCGAGCAACGCCACCGGCGTCAATGGCAATCAAGCCGATAACTCGGCGGGAGGAGCAGGTGCGGTGTATCTGTACTGAATGGTCGTTGGTCACCAGTCATTGGTGCACACAGGCAGGGGGCTAGCAAGGTAGGGTGGGGGTGATAACCCCGCCAATCAAACCATCAATCGCTGGTGCTTGGCCCATTGGTCGGGTTCGCGATGCTCACCACCACCCTGCGGGTGATGTCGTTGACTTTTGTGACCTCTGTTAAAGATGCTAGTTCGCCCGTCTTTGACGTCGTCAAGAGCCGCCACTTGCCTTGCCCAGAGATGTTGAAGGTGCCGCACGGACAGCACCCGGAGGGTGGCGGTGAGCACAGCGAACCCCACCTGCAATCGTTTGTTTTGTTGTTCCTCTTATCACCCATCTACGATTCTTGAGTCGGCACGCCAAGCACAATTGACAGCCCCGGCGTCACGCTCGTATAGTGCCGTTCTATTGACCGCCGAGGTGCTCCGAGGACGTTCGTCCGAGGAGATAATCGGGAAGTCCGGTGCGCTGCATAAGCAATTCCGGCGCTGCCCCCGCAACGGTAGGTGAGTACGGACGCCGTGCAGTTGCACGGCGTTACGCGACGGATCAACAATGCCACTGCGCTCTACCGCGCGGGAAGGCGATCTGTCAGGGAATCCCCCGCTCACAAGCCCGTAGACCGGCCCCGGCGACATGAACCAGGTCGCGGCGGGCGGCACGGGGGTGTATATCGATAAGTTTTCTGTTTCCCCTCCACCCGCAGCGCGTTTTTGTCGGGCAAAAGCGCTGTTGCACGGGGCGTGCGACGCGCTGGGGGAGGATTATGAGCAAGATATCTCACACGCTGTGGACTATCGGCGCAGCAGCCGTTTCCATTCACATGGCCATGGCTGACACCGAGCTCGAACCGGTGTTGGTTACGGCCAGCCGCACAGCGGTGGAGGCGGGCGAAACAGGCAGTTCGGTCAGCGTGATCACGCGCGCGCAACTCGAGCAGCGCGGCACCAGGCTTGTTGCCGATGTGCTGCGCGAACTTCCGGGAGTGGCGGTCAGCAGGTCTGGTGGCTTGGGCACGCTTACGCAGGTACGCATGCGAGGCTCGGAAAGCGACAAAGTCCTCGTGTTGATCGATGGCATCGAAGTCAACGATCCCGGCGCCGGTTCCTTTTTCGACTTCGCCCATCTGTTGGCCTCCGATATCGACCGCATGGAGGTCCTGCGCGGGCCGCAGAGCGCGCTGTGGGGCAGCGACGCCATAGGTGGTGTCATCAGCATCAGCACGCGACGTGGCAGCGGGCCGGCGCGAGCTCGGGGCGCTGCGGAAGGCGGTTCGTTCAGCACCTACGGGCTGAACGGCGGCGTCTCCGGCGGCGGCGACGGCTATCACTTCTCCGCTAATGCCGAATATCAGGACACCGACGGCGCCAACATCGCGCGCCAGGGTACGGAAGACGATGGCTACGATAACCTTACGCTGTCGTTGCGCGGCGGCGTGGATATTAACGACAGTGTGGACGTCGCCGCGAGCGTGCGTCGCACGTCCGCGAGCACGGCCAGCGATCCGGCGCCGAGCGGACTTCCGGAAGACGGCGATGTGGAACGGGAATCGGACTTTACTTACGGCCGTCTGCAGGGCACGGCCGCGACACTCGACGATGCCTGGGAGCATATCATCGGCGTTGCGCTCACCGACACCACCAACGATGATCTGAGTGACGGTGCGCGGACCGGTTCCGTCGACGGCGAAAAGTTGCGACTCGACTACCAGTCCAATATCTACTTCGATACCACGAGCGCGCAGCATACCGTCACGGTCCTCGTCGAGAACGAGCAAGAGGATTTCCGGCAGCGTGGCGCGGCAGGCCAGTTTGGTAATCCCAACCAGGATCAGAGTTTCACCAACACGGGCTTTGTTGGTGAGTACCGCGCGGCGCTTTGGGATCAGTTCTTCCCATCCGCGAGTATTCGCCATGATGATAACGACGAGTTCGATGACGCCATGACCTGGCGCGTGACCGCTGCCTGGGTGCATCCGGGCTCGAAAATCCGACTGCACGGCAGCTACGGCACAGGCGTCAAAAACCCTACCTTCTTCGACCGCTTCGGTTTTACGCCCGACACGTTCACTGGCAATCCCGACCTGCGCCCGGAAGAATCGAAAGGCGGGGACATAGGCATCGAGGTGCCGCTGTTGCGGAAACGACTGATCGTCGACCTCACGTATTTCCGGCAGGAGCTGGAAGATGAGATCAATGGTTTTTTCTTCGATCCCTCGATAGGGGAATTCGGCGGCTTTACGGCCATGAACCTGAGCGGCGAAAGTAAACGAGAGGGCTTGGAATTTTCGCTCAAGGCGCACCCCACCGATTCGCTGACGCTGGGCGGTAGCTTCACCTACACCGACTCGACCGAGCCGGACCCCGCCACCGGCGAGCGGATTCGCGAGGTACGGCGCCCGGCCCGGATGTTCGCTTTGAACACGAACTATCGATTCGCAAACAATAGAGCCAACATCAATCTCGGTATAGAACACAATAGCAGGCAAGGAGACTTCGATTTTCGCAGCTTTCCGGCACAAATCGCCACGCTCGACGAGTTCACCCTGGTCAACATCGCGGGCTCGTACGCGATCAATGACTACGCCACCGCGTTTGTCCGCGTGGAGAACGCGCTGGACGAGGACTACGAAGAGATTCTGGGATTCGAGACGCCGGGGGCAGCCGCGTACGCGGGTGTCCGGATCAGAGGACAGAAGACTGAGGACTGAATCAGAGGACAGATGACGGAGACAGAAAGACAGAGACAGACGAAAACAGTCTTCTGTCATCAGTTCTCAGTCTTCCGATTCGGTCCTCTGTCTTCTGTCCTCTGATTCGCGCGTCCACGGCAACACGTACTGTTGCCCGTCATGCCGACCGCGCACACTGCCGACGCGATAAGTCTGCGCAAGGCGCGACTCCGACAACACATCGTCCGGCGAACCCTGAGCCACGCACTCGCCCGTGTCGAGCAAACAAAGCTCATCGCAAAAACGGCTGGCGAGCGTCAAATCGTGCAGCACGACGATCACTGTTCCACCACGGGCCGCGGAGTTCGCCAGCAACTCCAGCACGTGCAACTGATGAAACGGATCCAGCGCGGCGACCGGTTCGTCCGCCAGGACGATGGGGGCCTCGGTCGCCAGTATTCTGGCCAGCATCACGCGCGCGCGCTCACCGGCGGACAGCGTCGTGATCGACCGGTGCCCGAACCGTTCGGTCTCGGTCTGCCGCATCATCTCGTCGACGATCAACGCATCACGCGACGCCGGTTTATCCCATGCCCCAAGATGCGGGATACGTCCGAGCTCGACCACTCTGCGTGCATCAAGGGGCCAGTGCACGGTGTGATCCTGCGGGAGATAGGCTATCGTCCGCGCAATTTCCCGCGCTGACCAATCCTCGATCGACCGTCCCTGCAACGACGCACTGCCGCCCTGAATTGGCACCAGCTTCAGCAACGCGCGCAGCAGCGTGGTCTTGCCGGCGCCGTTGGGGCCAATCAAACCCAGCATGCGGCCGCGGGCCACTGCCAGGTTGACGTTACGTAACGCCTGGCGGTCTTTCAGCGTCACGCTGATGTTGTGCAGATCGATGGCATTCATCGCATGGCCCGCCGCGCGCGAATCACCAGGTATATGAAGAATGGACTGCCGATGAGCGAAGTAACAACGCCCAGTTTGAGCTCCTGCCCCAGCGGCGCGGAACGCGTCACGATGTCGGCGAGCACCAGCAACAAGCCGCCGCCGAGGGCGCTTGGTAAAAGAATACGCCCCGGATCGTAACCCGCAAACGGGCGCACCATGTGCGGCACGACGAGGCCGATGAAGCCGATCGATCCGCAGGTCGCAACGCTAGCGCCGACCACCAGCGCCGTGCCCGCGATGACGCGCAATCGCAGCCACCGCAGGTCGATGCCGAGCGTCTGCGCGGTTTCCTCACCAAGACTGAGCGCACGCACGCCGCGGCCGACGGTCAACAATAACGCCCAGCCCGCGATCATGAACGGCGCTGCCAGGGCAATGTCGCTGAAGCTGCGATTGCTCAGACTGCCGAGCAGCCACAACACCATGTCTGTGAGCGAATAAGGCGTCGGCGCCAGATTCATCACCAGCGAAGTCAGGGCCACCGCAAGGCTGGCGATGCCAATGCCGACGAGAATGAGGGTCAGCCCGCTGGCGTCCCTGCTGGCCAACAGGAACAGCATGCCCGTTGCGAGCAAGGCTCCGGCCATGGCGAACAAGGGCAGCGCAAGACTGAAGGCGCTGGCGAAACCGAAGTAAATCGCGATTACCGCGCCCAGCCCGGCGCTTGCCGACACGCCTATCACGCCCGGATCCGCAAGCGGATTGCGGAGCAAGCCCTGCAAGGCGGCGCCGGACAAGCCGAGCGACGCGCCCACCATCAGGCCGAGCAAGACTCGCGGCAAACGGATTTCGCGCACGATCGCCGCGGCAGCTGTGTCGCCCCCGCCCAACAGTCCGCGCAACACATCTCCCGGCGATAGGGGTGCGGGTCCCATCGAGATGGCGACAAAACTAACAACCACGATGCCGATCAACAGCGCAACGATCAGGTTTGTGAATGCATCCTGCCGCCGCGGCGCGATCGAGGTTTGTGCCACCGCCATCCGCTTAGCCTTTGGCAGCCGCGCTGTGAATCATTTCCACTGCGTCGATGAAAAACCACGCAGAACAGGCCAGCAGCCTGCCTGGTATGTAAACCACCGGTTTGTTTCCCATCTCATCGCGCAGAAGTCGATGACGCGCAGCACTCCAGTTTGCGTTCTCGTTCGACTGGACATCGTAAAAGCCCGCCACGAAAAAATCAGGCGGCGTCAACACCAGTTGTTCGAGCGGCACGGGCAACCAGCCGCGAATTGCCTTGGCAGCGATCAGGTTACGTAAGCCTGCAGCTTGCATGACCTCATGTGCAAGCGTTTCGCTGCCTGTGGTGTAGCCGCTCGGCGTGATGTAGACGGCTGTCGGCCGTTCTCCGATTGGTGTTGCTGCATAAGTCGCGCTGACTTTACCCAGGCGTGCGTCGAAATCAGCGAGCAGGCGTTCACCACGCTGCGGCTGACCGATGACCCTGGCCGCGCGGCGCACGTTCGCGCGCGCGACAGCGATGTTATCGCCAGACTCCAGCGTCACGACCGGGATGCCGAAGCGCACGGGCATGTCATTCGCGCGGTGACCACCGCCCCACAGTCTGAGGACCAGGTCCGGCTCCAGGGTGATAATCTCCTCTGCACTTGCGCGTGCTGTCGGGATGCCGCGCGCCTTTTCGGCATGATATGAGTGTGCGGCCAGCGCGTCTGGCGAGAGCGCGACAATTTGACTCCGGTCGGCCAGCGCGAGCAAATATTGATCCGCGCAATAGTCCAGCGACATGACGCGCGGCGCAGCGCCGATTGCGGGCGCCGCGATCACCAGGCATGCCATCGCGGCAATAGCCGCGCGGCGGCGCCGGCTCACTTGTGTCATGAACTGCGCAGAAGGCAACTGAGGGGGGTGTCAGCCGATCGCGATGTCGGGATAGCGCGCCGAGCGCGTGCCCGCAATGGGTCGGTTATCGGCTGCAAAGTAGGTGAACACGACTGAGAGTTTGACCTTGTCTGTGGTGTTGCGTCCTGCGGCGTGGAAAGCGCGGCAATGGAAAAACAGGGCGTCGCCTGGTTCGAGCCGCGCGTCTACTGCGGTGTCGATGAGTTGCTGGTTCTCCGGTTGATCGGGTCGCAAGAACAACGCCGCGTCGAAACGGCCACGGTCGAGCTCGAGCGCGTGCGTGCCAGGCAGGATTTGCAGACCACCGTTAGCGGCATTTTCCTCGCCGAGAGCCAGCCATACCGAAATCAGTTCGGGTCGGTCGAAAGTCCAGTAGCGAATATCCTGATGCCACAGCGTCGCGCTGCTGTAACCCGGATGTTTGGTCATGATGCAGTTGTGGTGGTTCTGCGAGGCCATGATTTTACTCGTCTGCAGCAGCTGCTGTAGCTTGCGCGCCACCCGCGCGCTCGTGGCCCAATCCCGAAACAGCACATCGCGCGCATAGGCGTGCAACAGACGACGCGGTGTGTCGCCGCCTGGCGCCAGCCGGTCGGCGGGTGCGCCGGGGTAGGGCACGTCGCTTTCGAACTCCAGGGGCGCAAGCGGCGGCGATAGCGAGGTATGGACAACATCCGCCATACGCTTGCACATCGTGCGATCGGCGAGCCCAGGTACGATTACAAAGCCGTCGCGCTGAAATCGCTTGATGTCGGTCTCGCTCAGGTTTTGCTTGGCGGATGTTTGACTCATGCCGTTGCTTAGCCCGCATATTGCACCAGGGGCGCTACGAGCTCTTACTTTGATCAAATGGCTCGCGCAAGTATAGTGAAACCACAGCTGTATGTAACGAGAGGCTATTCCGCGTCGGGCTGGTTGTCCGGCGCGGCATTAGCGAAGGCCTCGAGCAGCAGGCATTCGGCGTTGATGCGCTCGATTTCCGGAAAGGCGGAAAGATCGCAACCGAATCGTCCGGCGTTGGCGACCTGTGGCACGAGGCATACATCGGCGAGCGTAGGGTCAGCACCGTGACAGAAGCGACCGGTCTCCGGCTCGTTCGCAAGCCGTTTTTCCACGGCGGCGAATTCCGTGTGGATCCAGTGGCAATACCAGGTTTTGCGCTGATCGGCGTCGAGACCCAGATCGTTTTCGAGGTATTGCAACACGCGCAGGTTGTTGAGCGGATGAATCTCGCACGCGATGGCCAGCGCGAGCGAACGTACGCGCGCGCGCGCCAAAGCGTCTTTCGGCAACAGCGCAGGCTCGGGATGGATCTCATCGAGATATTCGAGTATCGCCAGCGATTGCGCGAGCACGGTGCCGTCGTTGAGCTCCAGTGCCGGCACCAGCGCATGCGCGTTAAGCGCTACAAACTGGTCGCCGCGCTGCTCACCCTTGCGCAAGTGGCAGGCAACGTAGTCGTAGTTCAAGCCTTTCAGGTTCAAGCCGATGCGCACTCGGTACGCAGCCGAGCTGCGGAAAAAACTGTGAAGCTTCATGAAGTCACCTCTCCAACGTGGATTCCCGGCTGCGCGAGAACGACGAATGGTCGGCAGCGTGGTCGCCGCCACGCTGCTCGCGCCAGATACCTAGCTTGGTTTGCACCGCGAAATATCCGGCGTGCAATGTTCTCTGGTTCTCGTAGATTGACGCCTGATGCAGCGCGGGTGGAAACGGCGTTCTGATCTCGATCGCTTCCATTCGCGGCGTCATAGTGTCGTAGCCCCTGTCTTGGTGCTGCCTGATCTGCGCTGGGCGTATTGCCATCGCAACTCCTTGTTTTGAGAGGTCTTCGCTGGAGTCAACTGTATCCGAAATTCGTGGCGCTGAGAAACCCCGGATGTAAAAATGGATCATGCGTGATAGGATTGAGACGAGTTCGGGGCGCCGGTATCCACCGGCGTCCAATCCTATCGGTCGAACAAAAAGCGACAGGAGATTGCCATGGCCGCCAAGTACGTCATTACCAAAAGTAACAAGAACAAGCAGTACTATTTCCGCTTACAGGCCGCAAACGGCCAGGCCATACTTCAGAGCGAAGGCTATCCCAACATGAATGTTTGCATGAACGGGATCAACTCTGTTCAGGAGTGCTCCAGCAACGACTCGCTGTTTGAGTCTAAAGTCGCCAAAAACGGTCAGCACTACTTCGTGCTGACGGCAAAGAACGGGCAGACTATCGGGCGTAGTGAAATGTACAAGGCAACTGCCGGCTGCAAAAACGGCATCGCCTCGGTGAAGCGCAACGGGCCCGGCGCGAAGGTCGACGACCAGTCACAGTAGCTTTCTACCGAATCACGACCGCTCGTCCCGTGGCCGCGGTGACGGGCGCGTGTAGCGGCGTTATCTGGCAGAGTACGCATTGCCTTGAAGCCGCTGCATATCCTGTTCGCCGTCGCGGTGGCGGTTTTCTGGGGCACTGGTTTCGTCGTCGCTAAAGCAGCCTTCGACCAGTTCCCGCCCATCATGCTCATGGCCCTGCGTTTCGCCGTCGCGGCGCTCGTGATGGTATGGTTCGTCGAGCCGCCTTGGCATTTGATGGGCCGCATCTTCGTGGTTGCGCTCGTCAGCGCGGCGGCGCAGTACAGTTTGACTTTCACCGGCCTGAAAGGCCTCGATGCATCTACCGCAATCGTCATCGTTCAGCTCGAAATGCCGTTCATGGTTTTGCTCGCCGCTATCTTTTTTAAGGATATCCTGGGTTGGCGCCGACTCTTCGGCATGATTCTGGCGCTCGCCGGGGTCGGCCTGATCGCGGGGCAACCGCAGTTGCAGCAGGACTGGTTGCCGTTGTTGCTGGTAGCGAGCGGCGCTTTTGTATGGGCCGTCGGCCAGATAATGGCCAAGATGCTGGCCGCAGCGGGAGGAATCACGCTGATTGCCTGGGTGGCAGTGTTTGCCACGCCGCAATTATTTGTCTGCTCCTGGTTGTTCGAGCAGGGTCAGATAGAAGCGCTTGTTGCCGCCGACGCGGTCGGCTGGGCGCAGGTGCTCTACCTGGGCGTGGTCATGACCGTGCTCGCCTACGCCATCTGGTACCATCTGTTAGGCAGGTATGACGTCAACGAAGTGGCGCCGTTTTTGTTGTTGTTGCCAGTGGTCACTGTGGTGGCGAGCGTCGTACTTCTCGGCGAACAACCAACCTGGCCCGTGGTGGTCGGCGGCATCGCCGCGATTACCGGTGTAGCCGTTATTTTGACGCACAGGAAACCGCCGGCTGAACTGCCGGTGTAGTAGGAGCGGCTTCAGCCGCGAATAAATCTTTGTTATGCAGGCAAACGCATCCATGGACTTTTGCGACACCTCTTCAGCCGCGACAGTCGGTGTAGCCAGGCAACCATGAGTGAGCTCTGCCGTTTGTCTGCGACCGAGGTCGTCGACCTGCTCAAACGCGGTGAGGTCACACCCGTCGAGCTGGTGCGCGCCGCCGCCGAGCGCATCGCGCAGGTCGACACGCACCTCAACGCGCTACCAACGCTTTGCATCGAGCGCGCCGAAGA
>JBPCXK010000664.1:0-14746 GCA_051008635.1 Gammaproteobacteria bacterium | reverse complement strand
GCTTCGGCCTGGCTGTGTTGCGCGACAACAGCGCTTTGCCCAACATCTGCAAGGCCCCGCAGATCGTGCTCGCGCAGGGCAAAGCCGCTCCCGGGCAGGGCAATGATCTGCACGGGCTCGGCGTCGGTCTTGACGAAGGTGGTACGCAGGACCTCATGGCGGGCCACGAGCCGATCCAGGGTGGCGCGCAAGGCCACATGGTCCAGCGTCCCCGTCAGGCGCAGTCCGGCCGGCATGTGATAAGCGGCGCTGGCGGCGGGGTCGAGTTCGGCAAGAAACCACAGCCGCTGCTGGGCGAACGACAGCGGCAACGCTTGACTGCGATCAGCCAACTCGATCGGCGGCAATACCGTTTGATTGGCCTGGCCCACGGTCTTAGCCAGGGCCGCCAGCCGGGGCTGGGCAAACAGCTCACGCAGCGCCACTTCCACCCCGAGCACCTGGCGCACCCGGGAGACCAATTGCGTGGCCAGCAGCGAGTGTCCGCCCAGCTCAAAGAAGTGATCGTGACGACCAACCTGGTCGAGATGCAGTAAGTCCTGCCAGATCTCCGCCACGGCGGTCTCGATTGTGCCTTGCGGCGGTTCGTAAGCACGCGTGACCACCGCACTGTGGTCCGGGGCCGGCAACGCCTGGCGATCCAGTTTGCCATTGGGCGTTAGGGGTAAGGCATCGAGCACCATGAAGGCCGCGGGCGCCATGTACTCGGGCAGTTGCATGAGAACGTGCTCGCGCAGGGCAGCAATAACCGCCGAAGTCTCTTCGGCGTCTGGCGCAATGTCCTGTCCACCGACAGATTCAGGCTGGGTGACATAAGCCACCAGCCGTTTGTCGCCCGGACTGTCTTCGCGGGCAATGACCACCGCTTCGCGCACCTGCCCATGCGCGGCCAGGCGGGCTTCAATCTCACCGAGCTCGATGCGGAAGCCGCGCACCTGGACCTGGAAGTCGTTGCGACCCAGATACTCGATAATGCCATCGGGTATCCAGCGCCCCAGATCACCGGTGCGATACAGCCGTGCCACGGGGTCGCAGCTAAACGGATCGGCAACAAAGCGCTCCGCCGTCAGCTCCGGACGATTGAGGTAACCCCGGGCTACACCGGCCCCACCAATGTAAATCTCGCCACTCACCCCCAGTGGGACCGGCTCGCGTTGCTTGTCGAGGATATAGGCCCGCGTATTAGCGATCGGGCGCCCAATGCTGGATCGCCCCGACTGTAGCGCATCACTGCCGGCGCCATACGCCAGGGCCGTGACATCGCTGTTCACTTCTGAAGCCCCATAGAGATTGAAGCAGCGAACCCTCGGATACGCCGCCTGGACCTTGAGTATCAATTCCGCCGCCACCCGCTCACCACCACACGCCAGCGTCTTGAGCGAGGCCAACGCTGATGCCTGTAGATCAAACTCCAGCAACCGATCCAGCAGTGATGGGACCACCACCAGATTGGAAACCTGGTGGTGCTTCAGGCACTCGGTAAACAGATTAAGGTCGCTGGCCGTCTCGTGGTCGAACACCACCACCCGACCACCGCCAATCAAGGTCCCGAGTATCTCTAACTGCGAATCGCTAAAGCCGATGGTGGTCTTGAACGCCGTAATGGGGGCCGCGTCCACACTCGTCTGGCAGTACCAGGTCAATCTATTGGCAAGACCTGAGTGGGTGTTGGCGACCCCCTTGGGCAGGCCGGTGGAGCCCGAGGTGTAGATGACAAAGGCCAGGTGCCCAGGGGTGAGACCCACACAGTCAGCATCGGTATTGCTATCAGGCTGGCGCGCGAGCGTAGGCTCTTGCCACTGACCCTGCGCATCCAGGGCTAAGACAATCTGGGGAACATCTGTGCCCGGGAGGCGCGCTTGCAGCTCCGCCTGGGCGAGCAAGGCCACTGGCGCGCTGTCGTTGAGCATGTACGCCAGACGCTCCTGCGGATAACGCGGGTCCAGCGGCACATAGGCGCCGCCCGCTTTGAGAATGCCCAGCAGACCCACCACCATCTCCACACTGCGCTCCACACAAATCGCCACCCGATCATCCGGGTTGATTCCCAACGCCCTTAACTGATGCGCCAACTGATTGGCCCGACAATTAAGCTCCCCATAGCTCAGGGACTGCTCCGCATAGACCACCGCAATGGCCTGTGGTTGTGCCTGGGCCCGTGCCTCGAACAGCTGATGGGCCATCCGATCCCGGGGATAGTCAGCGGCCGTGTCGTTGAACTCCAGCAGCAGTTGTTGACGCGTCGTGGCGTCGAGCAACGGTAAGCGACTGACGGCTCTTTGCTCGTCTTGCACCATACTGGTCAGCAAGGTTTGGAAGTACTTGATCATTCGTTCTACGGTAGCGGGATCGAAGAGATCACTGGCGTAGTTCAGCGTGCCTGTGATCCGCCCACCGCGGTCCGTCAAGAACAACTCGACATCAAAATGGGTCGTCGCCTGATGAGAAGCCACCGGCGCCAGCCTCAGGTCCGGCAGGCGGTGTTCACCTCTGTGCGGGAGGTTCTGCAAGACCAGCATGACCTGGAAGATCGGGCTGCGACTCAAGCTGCGCGGCGGTTGGATAACATCGATTACCTCCTCAAAGGGGATGTCCTGATGCGCGTAGGCCGCCAGCGTGATCGCCTTGATCCGCTGCAACAGCTGCGCCACGCTCAAGTCCCCGTCCAGTGCGATGCGCAGTGCCAGGGTGTTGAGGAAGAAACCGAGCAGCGACTCGATCTCGGCGCGTTGGCGATTGGCCACCAGGGTGCCGATCACCAGATCGTTGTGGCCGCTCAAGCGCGCCAGCAACACCGACCAGCCGGCGAGCAGGGTCATGAACAAGGTCGTGCCGTGGCGTTGACTGAGATCGAGCAGGGCAGTGCTGAGTTCGGCCGAGGGTGCGAACGGGACCGATGCCCCGGCATAGCTTTGTACCGGCGGGCGTGGCCGGTCGATGGGCAGCTCCAGCAGGGCCGGGGCGCCGCTCAAGTGCTTGCACCAGAAGTCGGCCTGGCGTTGCATGACTTCGTCATCCAGCCACCGACGTTGCCACACGGCATAGTCGGCGTATTGGATCGCCAACGGCGCCAGCGGGTCGGGCTGGCCGCGACTGAAGGCGCTATACAGCGCACTGACTTCCTGGATCAGAATCCCGATCGACCAGCCATCGGAGATGATGTGGTGTTGGGTCACTAACAAGATGTGCTGATCGTCAGCTAACTGCAGCAGCTGGCCACGGATCAGTGGGCCTGTGGCCAGATCGAAGGGCTGCGTGGCTTCGGCCTGGCTGCGCTCGGCCACGGCACAACTTTGCGCCGTTTCGGACAGCCCGGGCAGGTCGTGCTCGCTCAGCGCGAAGCCGATCTCGGGTGAGGCAATAACTTGTAGCGGCTCGCCATCATTCTCGACGAAGGTGGTACGCAGGACCTCATGGCGGGCGACGAGCCGATCGAAGGTGGCGCGCAAGGCCGCACGATCGAGCGTCCCTTCCAGACGCAGCCCGGCCGGCATGTGATAAGCGGCACTGGCGGCGGAATCGAGCTCGGCCAGGAACCACAGCCGCTGCTGGGCGAACGACAGCGGCAGCGGTTGGCCACGATTGATCGGTAGGATCGGAGGGCGGGCAACTTTTGCAGTTCCAGCACCGTGGTTTTGCTGCAGTAGTTTCAGCAGCGCGTCGCGTCTTAGCTGGCTTATGGATTCATCGTTGATCATTCGTCTTCAACCGAAAGAACTGCGCACAACTCGTTTAAAGATACGTACGCCAGTATTCTTTTCAGGGCTTCTAACCGCTTCGGCACGGTAAGCACGTATGGGACTTTCGAATACGGCGCAGGGTCCTGAACCGATGCCTGAAACGTGGAAGATACACAGCAAGCCAGGCTTCGATCTCACCCGGCTCAATGCGGACGCCGCGAATCGCCGTGTCGCCATGGACGAGGAGGTTTTGACCTAGCCCGCATATCTCACCATGATGACGAGCCTTCGCTTGATCCTTGAATCGACAGCGCATTTTTCTTCTTCTCGCCAATACGATCTGTACTGCGTTTCTCCAGAAAATCCCCTGTTGGTTCAAATCTCTACGCGATCATCTCGCCCCGCAATAAAATACGCGGGCTGGAAATGGTTACGGCCCGAAAACTTGAGGCCAGCGGGCAAGCAGTGAGCCGGATCGCCCGTGCGGTACAAGCGCGTCTCGGGATCAGAGCAGAACAGATCGGCAATAAGGCGCTTCGCGCCCGATACGATCGAGGAACCCACTGTTGCCGACGACGGCTCCAGTTGTCATCTTATGTGTGCTGACTTGTGGAGCGACCCATGCACGTCGTCGTCCGTTTCGCACCCCGTAGTGCGGGCGCCACGTGCGCTCAATGTATTATGATCGGAAGCAAAATACATCCCCATCACTGGATCATTCTGACGGACGGAGGTACCCAACGGTACTGCGTTGACGTATCAATGGGCCCGGAAGCAGTCTTGGCGCCGTTCCTGTGCGTGCACGCTCAACGCGAGATTCGACGCAGCCAAAATGAGGAGGAAAGTGAAATGCTTTATTGCTGTCTGCTATTCCGTTGTGAGTCTGATTACTTAGTACCTTACCAGTGAAATCTTGGACAAAAATACCAAGAATTTCTCAGCCGGCGGTCGCACGGGAGTGAGGCGGACTTTTCCACGCCTTGTCCACGGCCGCGCGCCTCAAACGCTGGCGAAGCGGTGGGCAAGGGGTGGTAAAGTCCGCCGTTGAAGAGGCACATCTTTGGTTCCGGCTAGGTCGGTTAGGGTTCGCACAAGAATAAGTTTGCATTTCTCGGCGATAAGGCGCCCGTGTGGCAAGGCGCGAGGCAGGCGAATAGCAGAGCCCTTAGTTCAGCCGGCAGCCGCCGGCAGTGATATCGCCTTGCGCGCCCGACCCGTCGACGAATTCACCCTGAAACGACGTCGGCGTCCCGTCGCTGTCAAGTGTCAACGTCCCAGTTGCCGTTACCCCTGAAAACGCGGTCAGGCTGACCTGGTTTCCGTCGATTGTGCCGGTTACGGGCGATGTCGTGCCCTCGACAACGTCGAAAGCCTCGCCGCTAACCGCATTCCCGGCGACGTCGAGCACGATTGCAGCGCGGCTTTCGGCAGACGAGAAACTCCCCGTGATGCGAAACGTCGCCGTGTCGCCACCGATTCGGCTGGCGACGAAGTTTCCGCTGGCCGATTCAGGCGGAAAACTCCAGGTGCCTGCGATACGGTCGGGCGTTTCGAAAGCGCCTTGCACCTGAACCGTGGGATCCACCGGTGTCGAATCCAGGACCGGGCGCGTGGTCAGCGTAAAACCGGCGCGTGTGAACAGTGAGAACTCGTTGCGCGCGTCGAAGGCGCGAAACCCGAATTGATCCGGCGCACAACCCTGCATCGACTCTCAGTTGTATTATCGCTGCGCACCCCTTACACCGACTACCACCTCAACCACGCCGCTTGGGACTAGCTGCCGCGTGCTAACCACCCCCTTTCGGCCCCTGCGTGCGACGAGTCGCGTGCAGACCCTCCGTGAGTTTCGTCACCGCGGTCCAGAAGTTGTCTGCAGGTTTCGATTTGCAGTAGGCGCCCAGGCGATCCAGCAGCGCCTTGCGATCCTGTCCGCCGGCGATGTCGTAGGTATCCGGGGTCAGCAAGTTGTAGGCCGTCAGGTAACCGTCCAGCCACAGGGAGTAGCGGTTGACCTCGTAGTAGTTGTCGTTGGCGCGCGCCTGCGTCAGCGCCTCCGTGAAGGCGTGGCAAGGTTTGCTCGCGTGCCCGACCATTGAGAACACGCCATCCTGATCAGCGGCAAGTACGCTTCCCGCAACAACGGCGCCCATCACCAGCCCCGCCATGTGCAATAAACTGGAGTGTTTCAATCTGTGCTACCTCGCGCAGATGCGTGCGCGGCTATGCTGCAGGCCCGAGCACCTTGATCAAGGCGCTGTGATCGAGCTCGCCATAACCCGCGGCAATTAGTTTGTCATAGAGTGCCATGTTGAGCTTTGTGGCGGGCAGCTCGATGCCCGTTTCCTGCGCGAGTTCGAGCGCCTGGAAGAGGTCCTTGCGCTGCGTCGCCGCCTTACCGCCCGGTGCAAAAGATTGTTCTATCATCCGCTGCCCGTGCACCTCGAGAATACGCGAGTCCGCGAATCCGCCGGACAACGCCTCGCGAACCGTGCGCGGGTCGACCCCTGCGCTTTTGGCAAGACTCAGCGCCTCAGCCACCGCGCCGATCGTCAGACCGACGATTACCTGGTTAGCGGCCTTGGCGACCTGGCCCGCGCCGACGTCACCCACGTGAGTGATATTCGCTCCCAACACCGCGAACAAAGGCCGCGCCTTTTCGAATGCGCTTGCGGGCCCGCCGGCCATGATGGCGAGGTTCGCGTCCCGTGCGCCGATCTCACCACCGGAGACCGGGGCATCGATGTAGTGTGCACCTTTGTCCGCGACGAGCTTGGCGAAGTGCCGCGTCGCGCTCATCGCAGTAGTGCCCATGTCTATAACGAGACTGCCTGGGCTCAGGCCTTCGACGATCCCCTGCGGACCCAGCAGCACCTGTTCAACGGCTGCGGTATCGGTGACCATCACAACCACGATCGGCGCGGCTTCGGCAACCGCCCGCGGTGACGCCACGGCGCGCATACCCATTGCCGTCAGTTCGTCGGCCACCGCGCGGGAGCGGTTGTAAATGACCATCGCCGCGCCGGCCTCGTGCAGATTGATGCTCATGGGCCGGCCCATGAGACCGAGCCCGACAAAACCGATTGTCGCGCCGCCTAAGGATTTCATGGACGGTGTAAGGGGTTTAACCGGAGCTCAGTTCACGATCTGCCACGACGATTTTTTCTCCAGGTCGATCAGCTCGACGTCAGGCCTGGCGGCGCTGCGCTCTTCCGTGAGCGCGCCAGAACGTACGTCGGTCAGCAGCGGAATCGATGCACTCGATTGCACCAGATTGTGGAGCTCCCGCAAGGCGACGGAGAGCATGGCCAGATCGCGAGAGGGCTGCGCGCTGAGGTCGGTGAACATCTGCATGCAGCGTTCGACCGACGCCCCGCTCTTTTCGAACCAGGTTTTCAGGCGCGTCTCAGGGGACGCGATCTCCGGACCCAGCCACAGCACTTCGCTGGTGAGCGATTTCTGCAAGGCGTAAAGATCGTCATGCAATGCGATTCCGGCGCGCGCCTGCCACTGATTGTCGACCGGCAGCGATGACAGCTCCTTGCGCAGCCAGTGCAGGCGCAGGCGGTTACCGAGAGTGAAGTAGATCTTGCCCACGGTTTGCACGCCGAGATTGGTGCTGCCCGTGACCTCGACGATATCCAGTGCCGAGAACGCGGTGTCGAGCGCGACGACGCGAAAGGCCAACGTTTCCGGCACGCCCATGTCCGCGAACTGGTTGGCGCTCGCCGCCAGGGTCTCGCTTTCGGGGCCCGCCAGCAAGTCAGTCAGCTCATCCACGAGCGCGCGGGTGCCTTGCCGGAATTCCTGAATATTCAATTCGATGTCGAGCGGGCGGGGGCGGTTATGCAAAAACCAAAGACTGGCCCGTGTAATCAACCGGCCGCCCTCGATCATCATGGCGGTCTGCGTGCCACCGGGCGCCTTGTTGTCCAGCGCCGCGATCTCGGTCCACAGCTCGCGCAGCCCGAATACCTCCCACACAATCGTGTAAGCACGTGCAATGTCGGCCGCGGGCGCGCCCGTTTCTTCCTGCAGGCTGTATACAAACGTGCTGCCGAGGCGGTTGATCATGCGATTGGTAACAAAGCCGGCGATGATTTCACGCCGCAGCCGGTGATGCTCCATCGGCGACCAGTACTGCTTGCGCAGCGGGGTGGGGAAGTAGCGTTCGAGCTCCTTGCTGAGGTAGGGATCCTCTGGCAGATCCGAGTCCACCAGCTCGTCGAAGCAGGTGATCTTGGCGTAGGCGACCAGCACCGCGATCTCAGGCCGCGTCAGCCCCTCGTCCAGCGCCTGGCGTTCGGCGATCTGTTCTTCGTTTGGCAAAAACTCCAGCGCCTTGTCCATCTTGCCGGCACGTTCCAGTGTGCGCATGAAGCGCTGATGCTCGTCGAGCAGATAGGGTGCCTGCGCCTCTTCGATACTGATCGCGTGCGTCTGATAGTAGTTGTCCAGCAAGACAAGCTCCGCCACCTCGTCCGTCATCTCCGCCAGCAACTGATTGCGGTGTTTGATCGTCATGTCGCCGTTGGCGACGATGTGATTGAGCAGAATTTTGATGTTGACTTCGTGGTCGGAGCTGTCGACACCGCCTGCGTTATGGACGAAGTCGGCATCAACGCGCCCGCCGAGTCGCGCAAACTCGATGCGCGCCAGTTGTGTCAGCCCGAGATTGCCGCCTTCGCCGACGACCTGGCACCGCAGGTCGCTGGCGTTGATGCGCACGGCGTCGTTGCCGCGGTCGCCGACATCGGCGTCGCGCTCTTCGGTGGCTTTGATGTAGGTGCCGACGCCGCCGTTCCACAATAGATGTACGCGCATCTTCAAAATCGTGCGGATCAACTCGTTCGGCGCCAGGCTGTCGCCCTCGACGCCTAACATTTGCTTTATCTGCGGCGAGAGACTGATCGATTTTGCGGTGCGCGGTTCAATCGCACCGCCGGTTGAGAGCGTTTCTTTGTCGTAGTCTGCCCACGACGAGCGTGCGAGCTCGAACAAACGTTTGCGTTCTTCAAAGCTACGCGCAGGATCGGGGTCAGGGTCCAAAAAAATATGACGGTGATCGAAGGCCGCGAGCAACTTGATACGCGGCGACAGCAACATGCCGTTGCCGAATACATCGCCGGACATGTCACCAATACCCACAACGGTGAACGGCGTGGCCTGTATGTCGATGCTCATCGCGCGAAAGTGGTGCTTGACGGACTCCCACGCTCCGCGTGCGGTGATGCCCATTTTCTTGTGGTCGTAACCGGTCGACCCGCCGCTCGCGAAGGCGTCGCCAAGCCAGAAGCCGCATTCGCGGGCGATGTCGTTGGCGATGTCGGAAAAACTGGCCGTGCCTTTGTCTGCCGCCACAACGAGATAGGGGTCATCGTCGTCATAGCGCACCGTATCCAGCGGTGGCACGACATCCGCCCCGACGCGGTTATCGGTAAGATCCAGCAGCCCGCGAATCAGGATTCTGTAGCAGGCTTCAACTTCGTCCAGCAGGGCAGCGCGATCGCCTTCGGGAGGCTTCTTCACAATAAAGCCGCCCTTGGCGCCGACGGGCACGATAACGGCGTTTTTGACCATCTGCGCCTTCATCAGGCCGAGCACCTCAGTGCGAAAATCCTCGCGTCGGTCCGACCAGCGGATGCCGCCGCGCGCGACCTTGCCTCCGCGCAGGTGTATGCCCTCGGTGCGCGCAGAGTAGACGAATATTTCGTACAGCGGACGTGGCTGCGGCAACTCTGGAATGTGTTCGCTATCGAACTTGAGTGACAGATAGGGTTTGGGCTCGTAGTTCAGCTTCTGGAAAAAATTCGTCCGCACCGTGGCCCGGACGGCATGCAGGAAGCTGCGCAGAATACGATCTTCATCAAGACTCGTTACCGCATCCAGCGCGCCGAGAAGATGCTCGTTGAGCCGTTCGACGCGGCCCTTGTCTTTCAGCGCGGGATCGAAGCGCGCACGGAACAACTCTACCAGCAGCAAAGCCACACCCGGATTGGCGGCCATGGTCTGCTCCATGTACGCCTGGCTGAAGCCCAGATTCGATTGCAGCAGGAACCTGCAGTAGGCGCGCAGAACGTTGATCTCGTGCGCGTCCAATTTCGCGCTCAGCACCAGACGGTTGAAGCCGTCGTTCTCGATCTCGCCACGCCAGACCTTGCCGAAGGTGTCCTGGAAGATGTCCTTTACCTCGGCGACGTTGACTTCCGCTTCCTCGTCGAAAGTCATGCCGAAGTCGTGTACCCACACGCTGTCGCAGCCCACGGGTTCGATCTCGTATGTGTGTTCCTCTATCACCCGCACACCCATGTTTTCGAGCATGGGCAGGGCGTCTGACAGCGCGGTGGGTTCGGCGAGTCGGTAAAGCTTGAAGCGCAGTGTGTCGCTTGCAGCCTCGAGCGGCCGGTACAGCGTCATGACCAGATCATTTTTGGCGTGCAGGCGCTGCGCCAACTGGATGTCGTGCACGGCGGTGCGCGCCGAGAAACGCTCCCGATAACCGGCCGGAAAGGCGTTGGCGTAATCGTTGAACAACTTGAGACCCGACTCTTCGCCAAGCTGTTCGAGCAGCGCGGACACAAAGTGGTCTTCCCAGGTTTGAGTCGCCTCGACGAGCGCTGCTTCGATCATTTTGAGATCGTACTGAGGAATGCGGCCGCCGGTGGTGCGCACCGTGAATTCGAGCCGCGCGAGCGCCGACTCGGAAAGCTGCACGTTGAACTCGACCTCGGTCCCGTTGAAGGCATTCTTGAGTATCTCGCGCATACGCTGGCGTACCGACGTGTTGAAACGCTCGCGTGGCACGAACACCAGGCAGGACACGAAGCGCTGAAACGGATCGGGGCGAACGAATAAACGCGTACGCTGGCGCTCCTGCAACTGCAGGATACCGATCGCGGTATCGAACAGCTCGCCCTGGGAAGCCTGAAACAGATCGTCGCGCGGGTAGGTGTCGAGAATGTTCAGCAGCGCTTTGCCCGCATGGCTCTTCGGGTCCAGATCGGCCTCAGCCAATACGTGCGCGACCTTTCTGCGCAACACGGGAATCGCGCTCGGATTGCTGTGATAGGCCGCTGAGGTGTACAAACCCACGAAACGGTGCTCTCCGCGCACCTTGCCCTTGGTGTCGAAACGTTTGATCCCGATATAATCCATGTTGGCCGCGCGGTGCACGGTCGAACGTGAATTGGACTTTGTTATTACGAGCAATTCCGGCTTGTGCGCCAGCCGGCGGACGTCCGGTGGCAGGGCGGTGAAGGTTTTGGACACCGGGTGTTCATTCTTGTAACGCAGGATTCCGAGGCCCGATTTGGGCACGGCGCGCAGTGCATCTTGCCCTTGCTCGGTAATGAGATCGAAGTCGCAACAACCGAGAAACGTGAAATTGCTGTCGTCCAGCCACTCCAGAAATGCCTTTGCCTCGGCGATCTCTTCGCGCGGCAGCAACGGAGGGTTAGCCTCCATCTCCCCTATGGTGGCGCGCAATCGTTCGCGCATGGTCGGCCAGTCTTCGACGGATTGCCTCACGTCTTCGACGACCCGCGTTAGATCCTGCCCGAGGTTGAGCAGCTTTTGGGGGGTGGTCTGGCGGTCGATCTCCACATGCATGATCGCTTCGTGGATGGCATGCTCGCCGTCATGCTCGGCGTCGAAGATGCGCGTAAGCTTGCCCTGCGGGTCGCGCCGAAGCTGAGCTGTCACGTTGATGGTAAGGTGAATCGTAAAACCGTGCCGGTTGAGCTCCATGCGCACCGAGTCGACCAGAAATGGCATGTCGTCCGTGACCAGCTCGACGACCGTATGCGTCGACTGCCAGCCATGCTCGTTGAACTGCGGATTGTAGATGCGGATTTTCGGCACGCCCGGCGTGCGCTGGCGGATGAAATTCCAATGCGCGACAGTCGCTCCATAGAGATCCGAGACGTCCCTTTCTGCCAGATCTTCCTGCGCCACCAGGGCGTAGTAACTGCGCGCAAACCCGCTGACCTCGTCGAAGCGATAGTCCGGAAGCTTGTCACGGATCTTCGCGACAACCCTCTCGATGACTTCCTTCTTATCTTCTTTCAATACCGCGTGCATGAGCCTGATTCCTGGGGTTCTTTTTGACTTAACGACTTGTCCTTAACGGCTATGCACAGTGTAGCAGCACAGGGGAGTTAGCCGCCATCGCCTCCCTCTTTGTCGCTATCACGACCGGGCGCTGCCGTGCTGTCCGTGGGTTGTGAGCGAATGTGAATATCACGCTGTGGAAACGGGATTTCGATGCCGGCTTCGCGAAAAGCGGCGTCGATGGCGAAGTTAATGTCGCTCGTCACCAAGAACAAGCGGTCTATCTGCGACACGAAAAATCGCAGCTCGAAGTTTAACGCGCTGTCCCCGAAACCCACGAACAACACCTGCGGCTGCGGCAGGGAGCCGTTGGTAATGGCCGAAGGGCACTCGTTGGCAAGACTGAGGAGAATCTCGCGCACCCTGGCGGCATCCGAGCCGTAGGCCACACTCACCGGAATACGAATCCGACCACGCATATCTCGCAGGGTCCAGTTGGTGACCTGATCGGCAATCAGCTGCGAGTTGGGAACGATGACGTCGGCGCGATCGAAGGTCTGAATCTGTGTGGAGCGGATGCTGATACGCTTGACAAAGCCTTCGGTGGTGCCGGCCACGACCCAATCGCCGGTGCGGATAGGGCGCTCGAACAGCAGAATCAGGCCTGAGACAAAGTTGTTCACCACGTTTTGCAGCCCGAAACCGATACCCACCGACAGGGCGCCGGCGATAATGGCCAGGTTCGAGAAATCCACACCGGCGACGCCGAGTGAGACCAGGCCGGCCAGGGCGATACCCACGTAGCCCGAAACGGTAACCGTGGCCTCGCGCGCACCGTGATCGAGCCGTGTCTTGCGCAGCCAGCGGCGGTCAAGCTGGTTCTTGAGCCAGGACACGGCCGACAACAGCAGCGAGAACAGCAACAGCGCGTACGCGAGCTTGATCGGTACGATGGAGACGGGCCCCGCCTGAAAGCCTTCTGTGACGTAGCGGATGATGACTTCCTGCCCCTTAGCCGACAAACCCCAGATGCGCAGCAGGAACATAATCAACCCACCCCATATCACGATAGCGCCGAGCAACCGTAACCAGATGAGACCCGGCAGACTCTTGTCGGGCTCAATGGCCATTTGCGAGCGCAGCCGCCGTTCCCACTGGTAGCGCCCGCCGTCGAGGCCGTCGATAAAGTCGCCGAGTAGTTTACTCAGTAACCAGGCGATGCCGAAACCGCCAAGGCTGAAGGCGATTCCGCCGACGATGTATTTGGCCGCTTGATGGTAGCCGAGCCACTCGGCAACGAGTCCGCAAAACAACGCAAAAGTCACCAGAGGGCGAAACAATCCAATCCGCTGGATGCGGCCGAGCGTAAACGCGAGCCAGACCGTGCGTATGAGCCCGATCACCAGCACCGTCACGAAACCCGCCCGCGCAGCCACCAGCAAGGGCTCGGTCAGACCCTCTTCGAACGGGCTCAGGAACACGGATGCGCCGATAGTGATGACCAGCAGCGTCAGATTGAACGCGCGCCAGAAACTCTTGCTGCTGGTCTCGTCGATCGGCAGGTAGTGTTGGCCGGGCGGGACCGGGCTGAACAGCGCGCGTCCAACGGTCAGCGCGACGATATAAGCCGTAATTGCGAAGTTGATGACGGCCAGCGAGGGCCAGGGACGATCTTGCCAGACCGTGACGACCCAGAAACAGCTGCCCCCGGCGAACAAGACCAGCGCGGGAAGATACCGCTGCAGCGTACTACTGAAGGCGACACCCATGGCGGCCCACAAATCCTGTCCGTCCTCGGCAGGCGGCATCGGTTTTGTGCTGGCGCGTAGCTTGCTCCGCAGATAAATGCCCGCGGCCAGCAGGATCACGGTCAGCGCCATCAGCGCGGTCGAGCTGATCGCTGTGAGGTATTCGAGACCGCTGCGCTTGAGGCCCAGGCCCCTGATCGCTTCGATCCAGTTGCTGAAAACATTGCGCGTCAGTAACAGCGAGATGATGCTCGTGGCGCGGGTTTTGAGTCGCTCTTCGAGCTCTTTGCCCTGCAATTGCTCGACTTGGTTCAGCAGCGATTCACTCTCCACCAGCAGCACCTTGCAGTTGCTGAGTTTTTTCTCCAACGCCTCGCGGTTGGCTTCCAGGGTCTGGCGCGTCTCCGTCAGGGAAAGCGTGTCCCCCTCCGACGCCGGCCCCAGCACGTCGAGCTCTTTGTTGAGCCCTTGCAGATCCAGGCCGACTTCGTTGATACACGTGAACGCGAAACGCCGGCTTTCGGAGACGTACTGCTGCTGATCAATGATGTCCTGGCGTTGCTCGGGGCGATCCGTGAAACGCCGTTTGTAGTCTTTCACGGTTTCCAGCCTGATGAGCAGACCGAGCTCGGCCATCAGCGAGTTGCTGTGATCGCGCAAGGCCTCGCAGGCTGCAAGCTGTTTGCCAATGACTGCCCGCTGCTCGTGCGCCTGCTGGACGTTTCCGCGTGGGCCCTGACTGTGCAGACGTGATGTGATCGACGCCAGCTCCGACTCGTGTTTCTGGATGCAGTCGTGTGCCAGGCTGTCAAAGCCTCTGACTTTCTTGTCGGCCTCGGCAAGCTCGTCGAGCGCGTAGGGCCCGGCGCTGAAGTCTTGTTCGTAGCGCTCGAGCTGCGCGCGCGCCTCGGCAACGGTTTGTTCTATCGGACTGTCAGCCGCTGCGGCGGCCGTAATGAGACCGCACAACAGAACGGGAAACCAGGATGTGTGCACAGTGATTCTGATCACGCTGCTTTGCTGCTGTAGAAATGCGGCCCCTCGCCCGCACGTTGCACCAGGCGCCTCAAGTTCAGTTGCCGCCAAGTGGCTCAGTCGGTTAAGGGAATGTGAGTGAGAGTAGCCGCATGCCCCCAAGCCCGCTATGCGGTTTTTGCGCCGCTATCTGCACATCCGTTCCCCGCCTGCGCCAGGCAGGCTTGAACGCTGCTTCGGCAAACCGAGCGACGGCCATGCCTTGCCGGCGATCGTGCAAGCTGTATCGCCCAGCCC
>JBPCXK010000663.1:0-9120 GCA_051008635.1 Gammaproteobacteria bacterium | reverse complement strand
TTGCTCGATACGCAGGTCGGCTGGTTGGCGAATCAGGCGTTGAACTACTTCATCAGCGGACGCACGCCGGTTCGCACCGGCGCGTGGCATCCCAATCTCGCGCCCTATCAGCCTTTCGAGACGGGTGATGACCCGATCGTTATTGCGGTCGGTAACGATGCGCAGTTTCAGCGTCTGTGCGTGTGCATCGAGCGGCAGGATCTGACCGACGACGCCCGCTTTCGCACTAACCCGGACCGCGTGCAAAACCGTCCGGCGCTGATACGGGAACTCGAGCCGGAAATACGCAGACATGCCGCGGCGCATTGGCTGGAAGCACTGCCCAGGACCGGCGTTCCTTGTTGCCCGATCAACAGTATCGCGCAGGCTTTCGAAGATCCTCAGATTCGTCACCGGGGAATGCAGATCACGCTGGAGCATCCGCTCAGCGGCAGAGTCGATGGCGTTGCCAACCCGCTGAACCTGTCGGCCACCCCGGTCGAGTACGAAAAGGCCCCGCCGCTGCTGGGCGAAGATACCGATGAGGTCTTGCGGCGCGTGCTGGGGTACGCCGATGATGCGATCCAGGGCTTGCGTGATAACGGCGTGCTGGGCCAATCGTGAACAACCACAAAAACCCGAAAGATGGTCAGACGCCAGGAACCGCTTGCGCCCGACGCGCCTCTAAACGAGAGCGCACCTGATTAATTTTGATGTGGCTGTCGGACTCCAAGCTCTCAATAATCCGTCAACCCGCGCCCGCGCGTATCCGCAAGATCGTCGGTCCCCGGCGCAACTCCGTCGGTGAAGTACCCTGCCGCCTTCTTTGCTTCCATTTCTACCTGCGCATCTTCGGGGATGAGTTCATCGGGTATGGGCACGCGTTCGACGACCTCGATACCCTGGCGCGCGATGGCGTCGTATTTCATGTTGCTCATCGAGACGAAACGGTCGATGCGCGTGATGCCGAGCCAGTGCAGGCTGTCGGGCATGAGTTCCTGAAAGCGTACATCCTGCACGCCGGCAACGCATTCGGTGCGTTCGAAGTAGGCGTCCGCGCGGTCGCCGCCTTCCTGACGCTTGCGCGCGTTGTACACGAGAAATTTCGTCACCTCGCCCAGCGCGCGGCCCTCCTTGCGGTTGTAGACGATCAGTCCCGAGCCGTTCTCCTGCGCGGTCTTGATGCACACGTCGATCCCGTGAATGAGATAAGGTCGGCAGGTGCAGATATCGGAACCGAACACGTCCGAGCCGTTGCACTCGTCGTGCACGCGGCAGGCGAGTTTGCGCGCGGGATCGGTAAGCGCCGCGATGTCGCCGAAGATGTACATCGTCATGCCGCCGATGGGTGGCAAAAACACCTTGAGATCGGAGCGTGTCACGAGTTCTGAGAACATGCCGCCCGTTTGTTCGAACAGGCTTCTGCGCAAATCCGATTCTTCTGCGTGGCAACGTTGAGCGATGCCCGGCAGATACCACACCGGCTCGATAGCGACCTTGGTGACATTGGCCTCGCCGCTGTCCAGCAAAATCTGGCCGTCGGGTTTTAAGCGGCCAGCCTGAATCTCGTTTTGCAGTTCGGGGACGGTCAGCCGCGCCTTGGTGATCGCGATGGTCGGGCGTATGTCGAGGCCTTGTGCGATTTCGTCGGCGAATACATCGCTGACCATGTGGCCGTAAGGGTCGAAGGAGACAATTTTGTCAGCGTCCGCCCACTGTGGGTGTGGTCCGATCCGGACCGCAGGCGAAGTGTTGGTGAGATCGGGTTTGTGCAGGGGGCTCAAACTGCCAGAGGCCACGGCCAGCGCGCGATACAAGGCATATGAACCGGAGTGCGCGCCGATGGCGTTGCGTTTGGCGCCTGCCGCGAGTGTGCCGACGACCGGACCGCGTTCGCTGGCGCTCGCCGCCCCCCAGTGTATGGGTTGTGGATCCTGCTCACCCGTCGGGTGGGAGTGGAGGACGATGTGTTTGCGCGGATTACTGTCGTTCATGAGAGTTGGACAGTGAGTAAAGCGGGGAGTTTATGTCAAAAAGCAGTGCGTTCAAAGGTTTAGGTGAACCGTAGGCCGGAACGGACTTCATGTCCTGGTCAGGTGTATCTTCACTCATACTCAATCTTGGACACCGAATAATGTTGCCCTTTGACCAGGCCACGCCCTTGGTCGGGCGATGGTTCGAGCTTCAGAGTAATTTCCGTTCGAAACAACTGGCGTTCGCAATTGGGACAACGCTGTGATGTGTCAGCGGGCAGCTCTTGCGAGTTTGTAGAAACACTCTCCAAGATCCAACCACGCCATCCGCAACTGGCAGACCAAGATGTCACCGACTAAGCCTGCAACTGCGTCTTGTACTGCCACACCTAACGTTCGCGATGAACCGCCAACTAATCGCGGAGCGATTAGTTGGTCGGTTCCATCGCATTGCTAGAGCGCAATTGGTCAGGGAACCCACCCAAGGAGTAGTCGACGACCAATTCAATCAGACTCTGAAGTTGTGTTGAGCAGTTCTTGAAGTCGAGCTGATCGAGACACTCCTCACCATGTTTCTTGAGCGCTTCTCCAATAAGTGCATGAACGAAAGATTGAGTAGCGTAGTGTATCCCAGCGAAGTCAAGTCCCACTTCTTCGCCTCGCGCCAATGCGGGTAGGATCTTCGAGATGCGTATCTTTCGAGCCCAATCTTTGTCTTCGGCAAATCCGGTGCTGCCTGCCGCGACTGAAATGACCACTACGCTTTTCATGTGAATCGGATCCTCTGCCGTCTCGCAGACCGTCCTGGAATTTGACGAAAAATCCACTGAAAGAATCCTTCGTAGTCAGCGATGTAGTCCGTACGAATTTCCACGGCCACAATGGTTCCGTCGTCGAATATCCCCGTTTGGCTCAGAAAGGACCGCATAGTGTGGAGGCTGGCGCTGTTTGGGATTCGGAATCTAGTCATTTGGACGAGAGAACCGTAGCTAGCGTCCGGTGGTTTTGCGCTCTAACGCTCGGCTAAGGGGCGCGCGGCTTTATCGCGCGTCCCGGTTGAGCGCCTGGTTAGGCAGAAAATTCGATCGAAGTGATACGAGACAAGTCTAGCGATTGCCTTGCTTGCCAAAGATCGTAATTGTGTTGCATCGCTAGCCAGCTCTCAGGTGACCGACCAATTGCTTTAGATAGGCGCAGAGCCATCTCCGGGCTCACACCACTGTGTCCATTTATTATCCGTGTGAGTGTTGACGCCGATACACTGAGACTTTCGGATAAACCCCGGATACTAAGATCGTATGGCTCAAGGTAAACGTCTCTAATAAATTCACCCGGATGCGGCGGATTGTGCATATTCATTAGTGATAGTCCTCGTAATCTAAGAGAAAAACGTCACCATCTCGATGTTCAAACGTTAGTCGCCAGTTTCCATTCACAGTTATCGACCACCGATCTTGCATTCTTCCAGCAAGTGCGTGCAGCTTGAACCCAGGTACATCCATATCAGTGATCTGTTGGGTGGTATCTAGAGCAGCCAACAACATTCGCAACCGATTGGCGTGGGACGCTTGTATCCCGGCTTTGGAACCCGTTTCATAGAATTTCTTGAGACCTCGGTGGCGGATGCTCCTAATCACAGAGATAGCATAGCCGCGCGTTGCGCATCACGCAACGTTATTCTTGCCTAACGCTCGGCTAAGAGCAACCGGCCGCCGTGGCCGAGACCATCGAGGGCAGGATTTCCGACGACCGTGTGTACGAAGAAATACTGGGCGCGGGTGCTAACGAGCTGATGCAAAAGCCACCGCGATTCAAATCGGCGCCTGCGGAATCAGCTATTGCGCCGGACTGATTGCCAAGTACTAGTTCGAGGCGCTCGCCAACATCCCCTGCCACGTGGAGATCGCGAGCGAATTCTGCTACCGCAAGCACGTGGTGCAGGCAAACACGCTATTCGTCTCCATTTCGCAATCCGGCGAGACCGCGGACATGCTGGCGGCGTTGATGCCGGCCAAGGAGCAGCGAAGCTACGCCGGCTCGCTCGCGATCTGCAACGTGCCGGAAAGCTCCCTGGTGCGCGAATCGGACCTCGTGCATAATCGATTCTATTGACACTATTGATGCTCGCAGAAAATACAACGCAGAGACGCAAAGATGCAGAAACCTCGCTTGTGACCGTCGAACGGAGCAAACAGCTAAGCCATTTTGACGCGAGTTCTTACATCAACGAATGCTTGGCGATCGCAATCGTGGTTATGAGGCGTCAATCCAAAAAAAGATCATCCACCGACATTTTCCACCCAGGCACCGCAGGCTCGGCTTGTGCGTGATCACCGCGGTAGACAGTCGGCGTAACGGTATCATCCGCTCGATACACTCGTACGACGTCGTCGCCCAGGAGATCGACATTCCAAACTACCTGCGTGCCAGCCGCGAAGTACTCCGCTCGTTTGGCCGTTGTCCCCCGCTCGGCGACCGGACCATAGTCGTTTTTGCTGCGAATAACACGGGTGCCCCATCGTAGAACTTCATGCCCGGATTGTCGCCATTTCCGGCAGAACCCTAACCCGGCGGAGCCGGAACCAAAGATGTGCCTCTTCAACGGCGGACTTTACCACCCCTTGCCCACCGCAACGCCGGCGTGTGAGGCGCGCGGCCGTGGACAAGGCGTGGAATAGTCCGCCTTGCTTGTGCGCGACCGCCGGCTGAAAGTTCTTGGTATTTGTCCAAGATTTCAGTGGTAAGGTACTAAAGTCGTTCTCACAGGACTATCGCGACGGCAGGATGTAGGCGTGCTCCGCTCTCCACGACGCCCAGAACGACTTGCCGATTTCGAGATCGAGCGTGTCCAGCTCACGCTGTTGTTTTTGCACGCGAAACGGTGTGCCCTGCCCGGTCTCGAAATGCAACGTGACGATTGAGCCGATGAACTCCTCGGAGATCAGGTTGCATCTGATTTGATTGACCACGTCGCCGGGGTGGTCCGGCGTGACCACGACGCGGTCGGCGCCGATGACGACATCAACACTCGTTCCTTTTCCGAGTTCGCGGTCGGCACGGCGCAGCGCCAGAAATCGGCCTAGCGGTGTCTCGATATCCACCTGGTCGTCGCTAACTGCTTGCACCTGGCCTGAAACGATGTTGTTCGTGCCAACGAACTCCGCGACGAACCGGCTCGCCGGTTCGCGGTATACGTCCTGCGGTTTGCCGATCTGCTCGATCACGCCCTGACTCATGATTACCACGCGATCGGCCATGGCGAAGGCTTCGGACTGGCTGTGGGTAACATACACGAAGGTGATGCCGAGTTCCTGTTGCAGGCGCGTGAGCTCGCCCTGCATGCGCACCACCAGGTGCGCGTCGAGCGCGCTCAGGGGTTCGTCGAGTAACAGGATTTCGGGTTCGGTGACCAGCGCGCGAGCAAGCGCTACGCGCTGACGCTGTCCGCCGGAGAGTTGCGTGATGTCACGGTTCGCGAATTCACCGATGCCCAGCCGCTCCAGCCACTCCATCGCTTTTGCGTGCCGGGTCTGCGTATCGAGGCCGCGCATCCTGAGTCCGAACTCGACATTCCTGATGACGTTGAGAAACGGAAACAGCGCCAGGCTTTGCCACACCATCGGCGTATCGCGTTCGGATGCCTTGACGTCGTTCATCAGTGTGCCGCCGAGAACAATCTCGCCTTCGCTGGGCGCCTCGAGCCCGGCAAGCATGCGCAGTGTCGTCGTCTTGCCACAGCCGGAGGGGCCCATGATCGCCACGAACTCGCCCTTGTAGATGTCGAGATGCATGCGCTCGACTGCGACGGTGTCGCCAAAGCGTTTGACGACCTGATCGAAGACCACCAGCGGCTCGTTCATTTCGTCATGCTTGTATTGGTCCGTGTCATGAACAGCACCTGCGCGATGATGACCAGCGTGATCGAGATGATGAACACAAACGTCCCGATAGCGTTGATTTGCGGGTCGACATTCCCCTGCAGGATTTCGAGGATGATCACCGGCACGGTCTTGTTGAGACCGGAAACGAACCACGCGACTGCAAACTCATCGAAGGATACCGCCATGGTGAGGCACAGCGCGGAGATGATCGCCGGGCGCGCGAACGGAAGGATGACATGCCCCATCGCGCGCCACTCGCTGGCGCCGAGATTCCAGGCCGCGGCTTCGAGACTCGGATCCATCTGCGCGAGGCGTATGCGGATGATGGTCATCGCGAACGGTGAACACAGCACAACGTGACTGACGATAATCGAATGAACCTGTCCCGACATGCCGATGCGCGATAACAGCGCCAGCATCGCAAGGCCCATGATGACGAGCGGGATGGTAGGTGGCAGCAAAGCGAGGCCGAGGTAAGCGTTCTTGCCGAAGAACCTGTATCGATAGTCGGTGTACGCCGTGCAGAAACCAATGAATGTAGCGATCAACGCGACGCTGGCGGAAACCGTGATGCTGACGCGAAACGCATCCCAGACGTCGGGATCGTTGAAGATCGTCCGATACCAGTGCAACGTGAAGTGGCCGAGCGGAATCGTGGGAAAGCGATCCGAGTTGAACGAGAACACGAAGCTCGCAATGATGGGCGCGAACACGAAGGCGAAGACCACGCCGATGTAGATGCGCAGGAAGACGCCTGAGGCGCGAGAACCCCTCATGTCTTTTTCCGGTAGGCAAGGGTGACGGCCGTGAACGCCACGACGAGCAGGGTCACGATCATAGTGACGGCCACCACCGCAGCGCGTGGCCACTGCTGGCCGGATTTGGTGGTATCGACGATGAGGATACTGAGCGTCGGCGGTTTGCTGCCGCCGAGATAATAGGGACTCACGAAATCGCCAAAGGAAAGAATGAAACAAAACGTCGCAGCGATGATGAGGCCAGTCTTCGCCAGCGGCACGATGACGAGAAAGATCGTCCTGAAGCCCCCGCAACCGAGATTGTGCGCGGCCTCAACGAGATTGCGATCCACGTTGGCCAGACTGATCAACTGCAACACGACGACCAGCGGCAGACACAAAGTCAGGTAACCCACCAGCGTGCCGAACGGTGTGTTCAACATGACGTAAGGCCCGAGCCCGATCAATGAAAGCGCGCCGTTGATAATGCCTTCGTTACCGAGGAAGATTTGCCAGGAATAGACCCGTACCAGATAGCTGGTGAAAAACGGAATGATCAAGAGGAAGATTGCCCAGCGCCGCGCCGCGGGGGAGACTTTGAAAGCCAGCGCGTAAGAGCAGGGGAAGGCGAGGATGCTCGTGACGGCAGTCGAGACCAGCGCGAGCACGAAGGTGCGGAAGTACGCATCCCAGAAGTAGCCGCGGGTGTACATCTTCACCCAGTTGATGGTGTCGAACCCCGGCACCATGCGGTAGTTCTTCACCAGCCAGAATGTCAGCGCGACGAGGAATATCAACGGGAAGACGAAAAACACGAGCTGCCACACGACCATGGGCAGCGACCACGTCAGGCCGTAGAGGTTGATCTGTTTTTTGCTGCGATATATTTTCAAAGACAACACGATGTGGAAGAGACTTCAGTCCTGAACGTCTCTGTTTCGGATTCCGCAATCGCGGCCAAAAAGGGTGTCGCAGAAGTCAACGACTGCACCCTACAACATCCTGTCCCCGTGCAGGGTGCCGTAAAAGGTAGTATTGGCACGTTTGCCATCCTCCGCGTTCGCGGGGATGATGAGTACGATTCGTATCGACGTTTTGCGGCACCCTCCGCGGGGAGAGGGAAGGTCCCTTGGCTAAGCGTTTTTATACTCCGACCAGAAGTCGTTCCAGTCTTCCAGACTTTGCTGCACCGGCGTTCTGCGGAAGTGAATGCGCCCGTCGCGCAGGTCGTCGATGCAATTCGGCCCATTGAGCACCATGCGCTGACGCCTGGCCTCGTCCGGATTGGCTTCGTTGATCGCTTTCCAGCCGGACTTGTACGGCAGCATGCCGGGGTAGGCCGCCATCTGCGCCGAGCGTACCTGGCCGGGCGGCGAGGTCATGTATTGAATGAATTTTTTGACCATCTCCTGCTTCTTTGAGCCCTTGCCGATCGAGAACGACTCGGTCCACTGGATACCGCCCTGTTTCGGTACGACGGAGTCGACCGGCGCGCCGTCTTTTAGCAGTACGCCCGTGATCCAGTCACCGATGCCGCACATGGCATGCACTTCGCCGTTTTTCAGCGACGCGAAAGTACCGCCGTAGTCGAAAAACCCCGCCACCTGTGGTTTCAGCGACAGTGTCGTCTCCCGCAACCTGCCCCACTGATCTGCGCCGATGTCAAAGGGAGATGGCTTGCTGTTACCGTCGCGCAGGCTCAGGCAGCCGAGATTCGGCAGATGCCAATCGAAGTGCCCGACTTTGCCGGTAAGCTTCTTGTCCCAGAGGATGTCGTAGCTCGTCGCCTCTTCGTGCGAGACGACCGTGGTGTTGAACGACACGCCGAGATAACCGAAGCGGACGATTACAGAATAGAGCTTACCGTCTTTCCAGTGGCCCGGAAAATTCTCGTACTCCGGCCAGAGGTCGTCGAACGGATAATCCGCTGGATTCAACTCCTCGATGTAACCGGCTTCGTTGAGCTGTTGCACGAACTCGGCATCCGACAGGATGACGTCGTAAGTGCCGGGCGGCGACTGGGCGATCAACGCCAGCATGTTATCGCCGCCGGCGTAGTACTTCGGCTTGAACTTGACGTTGTTCCTGGCCTCGAACTCCTCGACGATATCGGGCTCGCCGTGGCCGTACCAAGCGAGCATGTTGAGCTCGGTCGCATGCGCCGCGGATTTGCGCGACGTCAGGATCATTGGCGCAGCGACGATTGCGGCGATGGATGAAGATTGCTTGAGAAACTTGCGCCGGTCGCGCTGAGCTCTTTTTGTCATTGGGATCTCCTCTCGTTCTGAACGAGCTTCGGTGGTATTTCGCGTATCAGTTGTTTTGTTCGGCCTCTCGTGCGCCCGTTTCGGGAGCCGAAAATTCGGCTGGCCGCGGGACCCACTATTGTATGCACCGGCCGACTGCGTTGTCCAAGGTCATGCCCTAGCCCGCATTTCTCACCAGGATTTGGAATTTTGGGGCAAGCAGGCTGCGCATGTTGGACGCCCGGCCGCCGGAGCATAGCCGGCCCTATGGTCCAAGGCCGCGCGTCCAAGATGCGCTGCCTGC
>JBPCXK010000662.1:0-6528 GCA_051008635.1 Gammaproteobacteria bacterium | reverse complement strand
CGAAAAAGGATGCAAATGATCTTCCAGAACCCCTATGCATCCCTCAATCCACGCAAGACAGTGCAGCAGACGCTCGAGGAGCCTTTACGGTTTCACAATCCCGCGCTCGGCAAGGGCGAGGTCAAGGACAAGGTCACGGAGGTCATGCAGTCGGTCGGCAACGATCCGTCGTGGGGTGACCACTTTCCGCATGAATTCTCGGGCGGTCAGCGCCAGCGCATCAGCATTGCGCGCGCGTTGATGGTCGACCCGGAGTTCATCGTCGCCGACGAGCCGATATCCGCGCTGGACGTGTCGATTCAGGCACAGGTGCTGAATCTGCTCATGGACGCGCGCGAGCAGCGCGGGCTGACGTATTTGTTCATCACGCATGACCTGTCGGTTGTCGAGCACTTCGGCAGCCGCGTCGCCGTGATGTATCTCGGCACGATCTGCGAGCTCGCGCCGACGCGAACGTTGTTCGCCACACCGTGGCACCCTTACACAAAGGCGCTGCTAAGTGCTATCCCGCGCCTCGGCGACGAGCGGCCCGAACACGTCAAGCTGATTGGCGAGGTGCCGACGCCGGTTAATCTGCCGTCCGGATGCGTTTTTCACGGACGCTGCACTTACGCCAAGGAGCGATGCGCGAGCGAAGTGCCGAAGCTTCGCAAACTGGATAACGGGGCCAGCGTCGCTTGTCACGCGGTGGAGGAAGGCAGGCTGTGATGCTACGTGCTGCCGGTGATGAACCTGGATACCGGATAACTGCTACGCAGTTTCCGGTATGACGGCCGGAATTGCCTTCTTTTCTCTTTTTATCTTTTGTGCATAAGTCACAACCGGCGTGAGAATATCTCACGCTTGAATCGTGAGTGTCTCAACGGTAGCCGTCCCGAGAACTGTGCATACTTCCACCCCTCGCTGAGCGCCGAGTAGGTCGCTCAATGTTTAACGCGGCGGACTTGACAGTTTTCAGGATACGGCGATGGCGAAGAACATCATCATTTGCAGCGACGGCACGTGGAACAAGTGGGAGTCTTCCAACGAGAAGAACACCAATGTTGCGCGGCTATGGGAGGCCCTGATCGATCAGGAGGGTATGGGTCAGGTCGCGTTTTACGATGCTGGGGTTGGCACCGGCATGAGCAGGTATATCGGCGGGGCCACCGGTTACGGGATCTCGCAAAACATTCTCGATTGTTATGGCGAGATCATCAAACGCTATCGCCCGGGCGACCGGATTTATCTGTTCGGTTTCAGCCGCGGCGCGTACACCGTGCGCAGCCTGTCCGGACTGCTCTACGCCTGCGGTGTTCTCAAGCATCATGACGAGGCGCTGATCAGGCAAGCCTATCGCATCTACCGGGACGGCAACAAGACGGAACAAGTAGAGTTCAAGGCGCGCCATGGCGTGAGTGCCCGCGTAAAGATGATTGGCGTGTGGGATACAGTCGGCGCGCTCGGCATCCCGGTGGGTCTGATCAACAAGATCAACCCTTTCTTTCACAGGTTCCACGACACGAAGCTGAATCCTGTAGTCGACCACTGCTACCATGCCGTGGCCATCGATGAGCAACGCGAGCCTTTTGCGCCGACTTTGTGGGATGAGTCCAACAAGTCTGCAAACCAGACAGTCGAGCAGGTCTGGTTCCCCGGTGTGCACTCCGACGTTGGTGGTGGCTATCCCGAAAGGGGCCTTGCGGACATCGCATTGAACTGGATGGTGATCAAGGCGCGCAGGCACGGCGTGCGGTTTAAACCGCAGCATCTGGCGCGCATTGCGCCCGACCACAAAGGTCCTCTGCACGATTCACGATCGGGATGGAAGCGCCTGCTGATGCGCAAGGAGATTCGTGACATTCGCCCGGGACGAAAGACCTGGATTCACGTGGCCGCGGAAGACAAGGCCAGAACATCCAGCCGCGGGTACACACCGTCCAATGTCATCGAGCCCTGGAGTCTCGGCAGGCGCTACAGCGTGGCAGTTTCCGACCCCGCGACGCGGTTCATGCAGCTGGATTCTGCGGCCTGATTTCATTCTTTGCGGTCCGCCCGGCGGGCTCTACTCGTAGGGGCTATCGGCGCGTAAGTCGTCCACTGCGGCGAGTACACCGCCGAGCTCGATCTGCAATGTTTCGATATCGTGGTCGAGTGCGTTCAGCTCTTCGGCGATCACCTTGGCTTCGGCCAACAGCTGCACGCGCCGCGCACTGCTGATCGCGTCCCTGACGAGCTCGGCCTCCTTTGCCGTCAGCTCTGCCTCCAGAGCTTCCATCTCTTCCCCGTGGCGCTCGATCTGCCCTTCCATGGAGCTGGCCTGAGATTTCAGCCCATAGATTTCCGCGCCATAGTTGTACGCCAACAGAAAGTCCCGTTCCATGTCGGCCGGACACACGCCCTGGTATCCGCGGCCGCGCAGGCCGTGCTGGTATGCGCTCGGTTGCCGGCAGAAGTTTTCACGCAGGCCCCGATTGCGACCGTTGTCGTAGGCATCGAGCGCGGGCGCGATGCCGTGTTTGGCGCAGGCCTCGCGGTGCTCCCCGATCCTGGACGCTGATTCGCCACGCGCGCCGTCCTCGAAACCGATCACTTGCCAATCCGCAGCCAGGCACTCCTCCTTACTCAGCGTTGCACAGCCGCTAATGAGCAGCGTCGTCGACAGCAGTACGCACAGCACACACGCAGGTCCGGCGTGTTTCCTGCCTGGATCGTGGCCTATAGTCATCCTATCTCCCTGAACGGTGTGGCTTTTTTGGGTATGATCTTCTGCGTGACCGCCGTACGACGCTGGACAGAAGTCTTGCGAAGAGTGTAAAAAATGAGGACAAAACTGGCAAGATACGGCAAAACCGTAACAGGGGTTCTGGCGACAGGGTTGATTTTTTCTCACGCATCAGTGGCCTTTCAGTTCTCTCGGCTTCCGGGCTTTCTCGAGTACTTCGGCAAATATCCACCTGTTGAGACCGTGCCAACTGCGCACGAGCAAGTACTGTTGCAACGTTTCCGTCCGCGTTTTTTTCTCGACGAGAATCAGGAACCCTTCATCGATTTTTACGAGGACTACATCGCTCAGGGGTATCTCGCCGACGAGAAGGGCGGAGTTATCGCTGATGATGTCGACCAACCACTGCTGAATGAATACAAAGACGATACGGGCGTTGTGTTCGTGCACGTGCCTGAGTCACGATCAACGAAGCGAGTCGTCTACGCACGCATTGACTATGACACGCTGGACGCGCACGGCGCGAGCGCTGATCTGACCTTTCTCACTTACAACCTCGTTTTCCGTCACTCCGGTCTGCCCGCGGGCCTGAGCCGGTGGAAGAAGATCATGCTGAGAATTGTCGCGTCGACCAGAGACTGGCATCAGCTCGACCACTACGTCGCGATGACGTTGGCGCTCACCGCCGATGGAGCGCCGCTGGCGGTCTCGTTACAGCAGCACAATTATCAGACGACCTACATTATCGGCAAGGACATACCCACACCGTCCGACGGCAGGCTGGCGCTGGATGTCGCGCTGTCATCGAACGAGCTATATCCTCACAGCGCGACGCGCACCGAGCATCGTGCGGTGTCGTTTATGAGCGTCGAGTCGGCGCACTATCTCATCACGGGTGAGAAGCCGCCGCGTCTGGCCGGCGATGACGTCACGAACGGCGTAAAGGAAGTCGAATACGAGCTGAAGTTTTTGCCGCCGGCGGACGCCTTCTACCGCTTCCAGGGCAAGCTCGGCGAGACGCGCAAGCTCCCCGGTCGCGATGGACCACCAGGTGCAGACTACAACACCATCCCCGCGCTCAAGCCGAAGGCGACGGCCATGGTCGTGTTTTACCGGCGGCCGAACGACGCGGAGTATGTGAATTTGCTGCGCGCCTGGAGGGGATCTCTGGACTCGACGCTGCAAGCCGACGTCATGGCGCGCTATGTCGAGCGTTTTGCCGAGGACTTGCAGTCTGTGTACGGCAGGTTATAGGCACGGTTTTCTTTCGCCCTGGACAATGTAGTACAATTATGTATTACGTTTAAAGGGGTCGTCATGTTATGCCTACGAGCGTGAGATTGGACGTAGACACCGAGGCGTTGCTCGCCCGACTCGCGCGGACCAGTGGCCGCACCAAATCCGATGTTTTGCGTGAGGCCCTCGTTCGCATGGCTGCGGCCGAGCAGATTGGCGAGGTCGCTGACGGGCCATACTCCCTTATAGAAGATCTCGTCGGAATCGCTCACGGCGGTCCCAGTGATCTGGCCCGCAATCACAAGCGAGCTTTTCGGGAGGCATTGACGAAGACAAAGCGGCGGTGACGCCCGCAACACTCATTAACGCCGGTCCGCTCGTTGCGATATTCAATCGCGATGATCGCGATCACGATGCCTGCATCGAGACGTTGAAGCGGCTGCGCGAACCCTTACTCACCACCTGGGCGCCTATTGCCGAAGCCGTCTATTTACTCGGCTTTTCTCATGATGCACAGAGTGCACTGATTCAGATGATTGAAAGGGGTGCGCTGCACGTGCTGAACATAGACGTCGAAGATCTGCCCGAAATTCGTGCGCTGATGTCGAAGTACGCTGATCTGCCAATGGACTTTGCGGATGCAACGCTGATCCACGCCGCGAATCGCGAAGGTATTGGACGAATATTTACGCTGGATCGCCGCGACTTTACGGTGTATCGCTTGAAACGTGGGCGGACTTTTTCGATCGTGCCCACAGCGTGATCGGATAGCCACTCGAGCCCCACCCCGTGCGCAAGCACGATGGTTTCCGCACCGGGAGGCCGCGTGTCTCCGCCGGATCAATCATGAAGTATGATAGCCATCCGATCAGTATGGAGCAGACCGGTGTCGGCAGTCAGCAAACAGATCATTGGCGGGCCCGTGGTTATCAACGGGCGCACGTTGTCGTTATCGAAGGCCGTGCGCGCAGGCGATCTGATATTCCTTACCGGGCAGGTGCCGATACAAAATGGCGCGCCCATGACCACTGGCACGATCGAGGAACAAACGCGCGCTTGTATCGAGCTGATTCGCGAGACGCTAAAAGAAGCCGCTTGTGACCTCGACGATGTCGTCAAGTCGATGGTTTGGCTCAAGAGCCGCGAAGACTTCCCCGGTTTCAACGCGGTCTATGGCCAATACTTTCCCGAAGGCCCGCCCGCGCGCTCGGCGCTGATCAGCGATTTCCTGGTAGATGTGAAAGTCGAGATCGAATGCATCGCGTTCAAACCACTGTAGTACCTTACCACTGAAATCTTGGACAAAAAGACCAAGAATTTCTCGACCGGCGGTCGCGCCGGGATGAGGCGGACTTTTCCACGCCTTGTCCACGGCCACGCGCCTCACACGCCGGCGTTGCGGTGGGCAAGGGGTGGTAAAGTCCGCCATTGAAGAGGCACATCTTTGGTTCCGGCTATGCCGGGTTAGGAGTGCAGAAATGCCGAAACTGAAAGCATATCAGATGTACATCGACGGCCAGTGGCTGGACGCGCAGGACGGCAAGACTTTCGAGAGCGTCAATCCCGCCACGGGCGAACCCTGGGCGATCATCCCCGAGGCGAGCGCCGACGACGTAGACCGCGCCGTCAAGGCGGCGCACCGCGCGTTCACGGCAGGCCCCTGGCCATCGATGACGGCGACGGAACGCGGCAAGTTACTGCGGCGGCTGGCAGAAGTGCTGGCGGATCACTCCGAGTCGTTGGGTCATGCCGAGACCGTCGATACCGGCAAGCTGTTCAAGGAAACAAAATGGCAGGCGCGCTACATCTCCGATTTTTTTCAGTACTACGCCGGCCTCGCCGACAAGGTGCACGGCGACACCTTGCCTATCGACAGGCCCGACATGTGGACCATGACCGTGCGCGAGCCGCTGGGCGTCGTCGCCGCGGTGGTGCCGTGGAATTCGCAGCTGTTTCTGGTGGCGGTGAAGATCGGCCCGGCGCTTGCGGGCGGCAACACCGTCGTGCTCAAGGCATCCGAGCACGCCTCGGCGCCGATGCTGGAATTCGCGAAGGTGTTCGAGGAAGCGGGCTTTCCGCCGGGCGTGGTGAACGTCGTCACCGGCTTCGGCGATCCCTGCGGCAAGGCGCTCACCACGCATCCGCTGGTCGACCGCATCAGTTTTACGGGCGGACCCGAGACGGCGCGCCATGTCCTGCGTAACTCCGCCGAGAACTTCGCCCAGGTGTCGCTGGAGCTTGGCGGCAAGTCGCCGGTCATCGTGTTCGAGGACGCGGATCTCGAAAGTGCTACCAACGGCGCGTTGCTCAGCGGTTTCAGCGCCAGCGGCCAGAGCTGTGTCGCGGGGACGCGCTTGTTTCTGCACGAGCGCATTCACAACGAAATGCTGGAGCGCATCGCCGCGCGGGCGAAAGACATTCGCATTGGTGATCCCGTTGCCGAAGACAGTCAGATGGGCCCGCTCGCCACGCGCGCGCAGCTCGAGAATATCGAAAAGACCGTGGCCGATGCGACCGCCAACGGCGCCACACTCGTGCACGGCGGGCAGCAGCCAGATGCGCTCAAGAAAGGCTGGTACTACGAACCG
>JBPCXK010000661.1:0-2796 GCA_051008635.1 Gammaproteobacteria bacterium | reverse complement strand
GCCTTGGGTGCCACCAGCGTGCTGGGTATTTTTCTGATCACCGGCAGTACCGGCGTGGTCAAGGCGATGGTGGCGAGCACTGCTTACGAGGCGCTTCGCGATTACGTTTTTGCCGTCATTCCATTGTTTATGCTGATGGGGGAATTCATCGGCAAGTCGGGTGCCGTCACCGACCTCTATGCCGGAATCAATCGCGCACTGCGGCGTTTGCCGGGCCGCCTGGCCTTGGCCACTGTTTTGGGCAATGCGATTTTTTCTTTTGTCACTGGCGTGAGCATTGCCTCCGCCGCAGCGTTCTCGCGCATTGCGTACCCGCAAATGCGCAGCTACGGATACGACCACGGCTTTGCGCTCGGCGCGGTCGCCGGCAGCAGCTGTTTGGGTATGCTGATCCCGCCGAGCGTGTTAATGATTGTGTGGGGCATCTTGACCGAGCAATCCATCGGTCGAATCTTCATTGCGGGTATTCTGCCGGGATTGTTGTTGGTCGGTTTATTCTTGGTCTATATCGTCTCCGTTGCGTGCCTGCGACCGGAGAAGGTGGGGGGCGGCGCGCCCGCGCCGCAACTGGAAGAGACGGTGAGCGCGGTGAGTACGGGTGGTATGTTGTCCAGCGTCGCCGGCATCACCCTGGTCGTGGTCGCCGTGCTCGGCGGTATCTGGTTCGGTTTTTTTACTCCGACCGAGGCAGCCGGTGTCGGCGCGCTGATCGCGTTGCTGCTTGGCCTCATCAAGGGGATGCGATGGCAGGCCATTGTCGAATCGATCCTGGCCGTTGGCCGAACCTCGGCGCCGATCCTGCTGCTATTGCTGACCGCGGCGCTTTATTCGCGCGTGCTGGCCATGACCGGGGTCAGCAGTGCGATTCAGAATCTGTTCTTGGAGTCCGGCCTGGCGCCTTGGCAGATTCTCGCGGTGATGGTGTTGGTCTGGTTTTTGTTAGGCACGGTGATCGACTCCATTTCGATCATGCTGCTGACCGTGCCGATCTTCGCGCCCATGGCGGCCACCTTGGGTTTCAACCCCATCGCCTTCGCCATCATCGGAATACTGGCGATCGAGGCCGGGCTACTGACTCCGCCCTTCGGTCTTTTGGTGTATACCGTCAAGGCCGCCATACGCGACGATGACGTCTCCATTGGCCGGATTTTCGCGAGCGCCGCGCCCTACTGGCTGATCATCTTGCTCGCAATGATCGCCATTGCGCGTTTTCCATCCATCGCCACGGCGCTGCCGGACATGGCTTATAACTAAAATCGGTGGCCCGAAATTAGCTCCACGGTTCGGGTTTCGTGGGCGAGAAATTAGAGTTAACCATCGTCCTCAAGCTCGGCTGCGACCACGGTCGCTTTCAAACCTTCGGCTTCACGTGCATCGAAGTTGAGCTCGATCTTGACGCCGTTCGGGTCGAACATGAAGAGTTGGTAGAGGCCCTGATCGCTCACCTGGCGTTGATTGAAATCGATCTGCAAAGAAGTCAAGTGCGCAATCGTTTCTTTTAACCCGTTGGCACGAAACGCAATATGGTCGACGACGCCGGAGCCGCTCGTTGCCTGCGAGTGCTGGCCTAGGTACCGCTTACGATTCTCGCTGACGTTCTTGCCGCCCTCGGTGACATGCACGACGTCGGTGTCACCGATGTAGAGCCAACACACCGGAAACTTGAAGTCGGGGTTGGGCCCAACGCGCATACCCAGCACATCCGCGTACCAGTTCTTGGTTCGCTCCATGTCTTGCGTTTGTATGAGGAAATGCTCAATGTGCGACAGACCCACAAGCACGATTTCCCGACTTGGTTGCGGTAACTCAGCTAGGCTACCATCAACTCCCGAACGCTTACAACTTGAGGACCGGAGTCAATATGCGAACGAACGCCATCGTTCCTGCATGCTCTCAATCAGCAATGCGTGCCAGAATCGCTTCGCAGTCTCGATAGTCAACGCGGCCCCTGTCCGAGATAGATCGTGCAACGCGCCTCGTCGCCGGAGTAGGGGTTAGGGAAGCGCACGATCTCGGAGCGCGTTTGCGTGAACGCCGCCGCCAGCTCGTGCTCGAACTCCGGATCCGGCGGGTCGTTTGACCACATGGCGAAAACTCCATCAGCCGTGAGCCCGGCCCCGAGCTTACGCAGACCACTGGCCGAGTAAAACGGTGCATGGCCGGGATCGAGCCAATGACGCGGCGAGTGGTCGATATCCAGCAGCACGGCGTGGAATTTTCTCTCGCGGTGCTGTGGGTCGAAGCCCGCCCCGGCGTTTGCGGCAAGCGCAAAGAAATCGCCTTCGCGCAAGGTGCAGCGCGGATCCTCGGTGAGTGCGCTTGCGAGCGGCCCAATGCCGCGCCGGTGCCAGTCGATAACGGGCGCGAGCGCGTCGACAACGAGCAGCGATTGCAGACGGGGGTGCACCAGTGCCGCATGCGCGGTATAGCCGAGACCGAGGCCGCCGACGACGACATCGCAGCCTGCCGCTGCAGTCGCCGCAAGGCCAAGATTGGCGAGCGCGATTTCGCCGACGGTGAACAGGCTGGACATCAGAAACTCGTCGTCGAGCTTGACTTCGTATACCAACCGGCCCCTCAGGCGCGGTTCCGCGCGGCGGCGCAGGACCAGCTCACCCATAGACGTCGGCGCGTACGCGAGCTCTTCGAATGTGAGTGTCACTTCGCGCGTCAGTCGGTCGCCACATATTTCAAGATTTCGACGACTTGCTCGGTGGTCCGGGCCCAAGCCATGGCCGCCGCATCGACTTCTTTTAGCGGATGGACAATGTCTGCGTGGTGCAGAGTGATGTACGG
>JBPCXK010000660.1:0-2660 GCA_051008635.1 Gammaproteobacteria bacterium | reverse complement strand
GCTTGGGTGAGCGGCCTATCATCGAAGAGATGATTGGCTTGCTGGCCGATCTCGACTTTGAACGTATTATCATCGTCACAGGCCACTTGGCTCATTTCTACGCTGGCCTGAGCGAGGTCTACGGCAGTTTAATCGAGACCGTCCACAATCCTCACTACGCCAATTCAGGGAGCATGTACTCGCTCTACTGCGCCCGCAATCATGTCGACAGTGACTTCCTCTTGCTCGAATCGGATCTTGTTTTCGAGCGCCGTGCGCTGACTGCATGCCGCGACCTTGCGCGAGACAATGTGGTGTTGATGTCCGGCCGTACAAACGCGGGGGACGAGGTGTATGTTGAAACGAGAGGCGGACTGCTGGTAGCAATGTCGAAAGACCGCGACGAGCTGGGAACTGAGGTCGCGGGGGAACTCGTGGGTATTTGCAAGATATCGTTACCGCTGTTCCAGGGCATGTGCGAGGAGGCTGAAGCGGGGTTCACAACCACACTGAAAGTGTGCTACGAGACTGATTGCCTGGTCGCGGTGGCAAGTCGCCACCCTATCCACTGTCACCTGGTCGAAGACCTGGCATGGTCCGAAATCGACTACGAGATGCATCTACACAACGCGCAGGAAAACGTCTATCCCGAGATCCTCAGGCGGGACGGGGCGAGACGGCCACCATTGAAGCATCGCCGGCGACTGAAAACCGGCAAACTCGGTGGCTGAGCGAATCACGCCCGGACAGGCCCGCCCTGCAGCAAACAGCGGCCCGGATGGTACTGTTTCCTGCGGCCATGCACCGCCATAGGGTCGCGACAATGTCGCCAGCCCTTGGCTCAACGTGCGCGCAACCGCTCCCATATCGGCGCGAATGTTTTCATGATCTCCCCGGCGGCCAGACTGTTGGCAAGAACCCCGGGGTGGCCGTCGAACCGGTTAACTCTCAGCTGCGAGGCAGGATGGACATCAGCAAAGGTAGCTCGTAAATCAACACATGGAATACCTCTCTGTTCGCAAACATCTTTGACCCTGTCCAGCAGGAAGCCGAGGGGATATGTACCGAGCAACTCCTCGGCCGTATCGGGAAAAACAACAAATCCTACAGACACACCATCGCGTTCACACAAGTCGACAAATTCGTTCAACGCCCATCGCGCCGCCAGTGAATCTTTGCCGCGAGCATTCTCGAATCTTGCTACCATGTATTCGCTATACGTGTACCCCGGTCCGAATCTATACTTGTCCTGAAATTGAGTCCAAAGAAGATTCAGCAGATAATAAAGTGCTGAATGCGAAAACAGATGACCGGACAGAACGTCCGAGGGTATTAATCGTCTGTATTGTGGACGACCCCCATGATCGTTGCCCTCCATATCATTGATGTACCACTGCAGCAGGATAAAATCCGGGTTAACGCCGAGTACGACATCCCTGAGAATCTCGATGTGATCTACAGTCTCGGTTCCTGACCGCCCAAAGTTCAGCGCCTCGTAACGAAGCCCGTCTGCATTGAGCTTGCGCTCGAGCAAGTTTGTGAACCTCGCCTCTTCTGTCAGCCCTTGCCCGAACGTAAAGGAATCGCCAACTACGGCGATTCGATAAACATCAGGTGCGGGCCGGGGGCTTACTTCTCGTTCACGAAAACCCAGGCTGTTCACACGGACGGGATTCGCCCGATACCAACGCTGGGAGAAATAGCTGGAACCATCGCCGGTGGTACCTATGTCCCCCAGGGTAGTCCGCACAGCAAGCTCCCCCGCCAACAACGCAAGACTTATGGACGCGACCAGGAGCATTGAATTTGCCAATATTTTCTTTGCTCGCTGCCATCCACCTATCTTGATCAGCAACCCCAAACACATAGCGGCGGGAATCGCGATGAAAACCGCGAACTTCAGCAAAAAGAGTGACTCCTCAGACAATTGGCTCCCCTTCGACCAACCCAGCCAGTTCCAGTACGCGCAACAATGGTGGCTCAAAGCGTGTTCATGCACCATAATATGCGACCTGATCGCCACCATATAGCGCCGTGGCGGGCAAAGCGCCATCGGCGGATTCGATCAATTTCTCAGCAACTCAGAAACCGAACGGAATGAAACTCCTGCTCGAGGATGGAACCACGCTGCTCGGGCGCGCGTTTGGCGCCGAGCGGCCGGTCTGCGGCGAGGTCGTATTCAACACCGGCATGAGCGGTTACGTCGAAACGCTCACCGATCCATCGTACCGCGGCCAGATCCTCACGCTCACCTACCCACTGATAGGGAACTATGGAGTGCCACCGGCGCGAGGGCCCGGCGAGCTGACACGGCCATTCGAATCAAGTGGAATCCAGGTGCAGGGTTTGATCGTTCAGCACTACGCCCAGAAGTACAGCCATCACGGCGCAAAGCGCTCACTCGCGCAGTGGCTAACGGACGAGCATGTGCCAGCGGTTACCGGCATAGACACACGAACGCTTACCCGCAAGCTGCGCGAGGTGGGCACCATGAGAGGCTGGCTTGTACCGGCCAACATGGACCTCGAACAGGCCAGGGAACGTGCCGAAGCGGTCGACATGGAAAAAGAGGTGTTCGAGCTTGTTGCTCCGCCAGCGCCGGTTACCTATCCCGGCGGCGACTTGTCTGTTCTGCTGGTCGCTGTCGGCGCCAAGGAAAACATCGTGTGTTCTTTACTGGA
>JBPCXK010000659.1:0-11620 GCA_051008635.1 Gammaproteobacteria bacterium | reverse complement strand
GCGTAGGTCTGCTCGCCGCAAAGCGCGGAGCGTAAGACGTGGCCGCGAGGCATCTGCAAGGCAGCTGATGTCATCAGCTCAAAAGCTTCAACGGTGGTTCGAACGCGGAGTACGGTACAGGGGGTTGTTATGCGCAACAAATTCTCTTTTTTGATTGCTTTCGTGATCCTGATCGGATCGATCGCCTATAGCACCAGCTCACGCGAAGATGTTCAAGCGTGCGTCGAGATGTTGAAAAACGGCGACATCTTAGCGATTGCCGATGATCGTTCCAAACGGTTTCTTGGCAAAGTCGAGGAAGCAACGGCCCGCTGCCGAGGCGGCGAAAAGGCTGTTACCTATCGCGATACCCCCTGGGTTGATTGGTCCAACTATTTTGCGACTGGCGACGAGAGTTCCAGGAAGGAAGGGGCCGAGGCGCGCACCAGACTCGGTGAACATGTAAAGCCCAATGGCCGCGGGATTGATGGATCTTTGATAGATCTGGAGCGTCAGCGCGTCGAGCTCATCAGATTTAACTTGTTTGACAACTACACGTATGAGACCTATGCGAAAGGGCGGGACTCCAGGGCTGGTTCGGCGATCAATCAATGGGCTGAAATGCGCTTGCCCGCGCATCACCCGAACTATGATGCTGTAGGAGGTGATGGGCAGCAGCGCTGTGAAGGTGACCTGATTCGGCACCGCAACCTGACCGGCATCTGCAACGACATCGAGAACCCGAGGATGGGTTCGATTGGTACCGATTTTTCCAGGAACGTCCAGTTCGAGGCCACCTTCCCGCGGCTCGGTAAGGTCGAGCTCGCAAAGGCGCGGCATAGCGACCCGCAGAACGGCAATCGTCTGGGTCTGTACAAACCCGATCCGCAACTGATCAGTCGCAAACTTTTTACTCGGCAGCAAGAAAACGATACCTGCCGAGATGGCTACGGTCTAGACGGCTACTCTGCCGACGCCGACTGCGACTACCTGAAGGCCCCGTTCTTCAACGTGCTTGCGGCTTTCTGGATACAGTTTATGACTCACGATTGGTTTGCGCATCTCGATGAAGGGCACAACAAGAAGAATGAGCTCGTTGCGGCTGGCTGTGAGTCCGAGGAAGCCCGCGATCTTGGTTGCCGGTCGGATGATATGGTGGAGGCTTCATTGTTTGCTCAGGAAGGCGAGCCTGGTACTTTTGAACACGATGGTGCTGACTATCTGAAGCGGTCGTACAAGACCACGTCCAACAACGTGACGGCCTGGTGGGATGCGTCCCAAATTTATGGTTATGACGACGTGTCGTCCAAGCGGGTCATCCGCGATCCGAATGACAAAGCAAAATTGTTGCAGCGAGACGGTTACTTGCCATTGTTGGATGATTGTGAACCCGATTGTTCAGTGGCGCCCCATTGGAAGGGCCAGGAAGCAACTGCTTTTCCGGACAACTGGAACATCGGGCTGAGCTTTTACCACAACCTGTTCGTCAGAGAACATAATCACTTTGTCGACAAGTTTCGCGAAAAGCAACGAGTTACGCCAGGGAGTGATTCCGGTTTGAGGCATCAGGCCCGTCCGGATCGAACTATCAGTTACCGCGAGGTGTCCGACGAAGAACTCTACCAGGTTGCTCGACTGGTAGTGTCCGCTGGCATTGCCAAAATCCACACCATCGAGTGGACCACTCAACTGCTGTACGGCGACCCACTGTACAAAGGCATGAATTCCAATTGGTTTGGCCTGTTCAACCTCGAAGAGGGTCGGGTCACCAGGGTGTTACGGAAGATCTTCAACCGCGACACAGGCATCAGAAGCCGAATTTCAAGCGGTATCGCCTGGCTGCTGGGTCGCGACAGCGAGGGTGACAAAGACAACGCTTGGTATTCGGTGCTGGCATCCGGCGCGGGAATATTCGGCCTCAACAACAAGCGCGAAGGTTTGTTGAGCGGCGACGTATGGAATATTGAGAATCCTGACCACGTCAACGGGGGCGTCAATCACTTCGGCTCGCCATTCAATTTCCCGGAGGAATTCGTCACGGTTTATCGTCTGCATCCGCTGCTGCCTGATCTGATCGAATATCGTGAATGGCAGCGACCCAACGACATCAAACTGAAAATACCCGTAGTGAAGACCGTGCGCGGTGAGGCGACCAGTGAAATGCGTTCGCGCAGGCTGGAGAACTGGGCGCTCAGCATGGGGCGGCAACGGCTGGGTCTATTGCATCTGCAGAATCATCCCCAGTTTCTGCAGAACTTGTCCATGCCGCATCTCGATACGCCGACGAAGCAGCTCGACATAGCTGCGCTCGATATCATCCGCGACCGCGAGCGCGGTGTTCCGCGATTCAACGAATTTCGTCGTCAAATCGGTTTGAAATCTCTTGGCGGCTTTGGTGACTTTGTTGATAAACGCCTGGCCGTCGGCTCAGGACAGCGACAACACCAGGAGAATATGGTCGAGCTCCTGCGTGAGATATATGGCACACATACCTGCGATGCGGGCAAGATTATTACCAACGTGCAGCGAGGCTCGGATGGAGAATTCATTGACGACTGCCTGGGACATCCGGACAACACTGTCGTCGATAACATAGAAGACGTCGATATGGTGGTTGGTATGTTGGCGGAGTATACGCGTCCACATGGATATGCGATCTCTGAGACACAGTTTCACATATTCATCATTAACGCGTCGCGTCGGCTGTTCAGCGACCGTTTTTTTACATCCAGCTTCCGCCCTGAGTTCTACTCCCATCTTGGTTACGACTGGGTCATGAACAACGGTCCGCTGGACGATTGCCCCTACGAGCTGATCGAAAGCGAGTGCAGGGAACCAAAAGAATCCAACGGAAACCAGATACCTGTCTCGCCCTTGAAGCGGGTACTCATGAGAAACGTTCCGGAACTAAAAGATGAGCTGATGCACGTCGTCAACGTTTTCGACCCGTGGGCACGTGATCGTGGCGAGTACTACTCTTTAGCGTGGAAAGCGCGGCCGGATGCCAGCGCGGATCCCGCGTTCAGTGAGTGATTCGAGCTCCGTGAGTGCGCGGAACCCGGTATGAAAACGTCAGCAACGCTTCAGTCCGTTTTGTACTGTGTTCTATGCGTGCCGTTGTGCCTGCTGATTGTTTCCTGCAGCGCAAGCCTTGCGTTTCAGCCTGGTGAGGAGCGGGCCAAGGGCGACGAGCGCCGGATCACTGCAGACATCATCGCAGCGATAAAGGCGATCAGTCTCGAGCGCAGTGGCGGTGGCGCCGTGAAACGGTTCAATCAGGCAAAAGGTCTTGCCTGCCTGAACGCGGACTTTCATGTGCCCGATACGCTGTCGAGCAAGCTGCAGCAGGGTCTGTTTGCGCAACCAGGCCACTATCGAGCCATGTTTCGGTTTGCCAACGCGAGCACGGACGATGATCGCGACAAGGATTTTCGTGGTATGTCGATAAAGGTGCGCGGGGTCGGCGGGAAATCGCTGTGGGGTGAAGACGGAGCTCAGGACTTTTTGCTGAATAGTCATCCTGCCTTGTTCGCGGCAACACCGGGGGAGTTTCTGAATTTCATTGAGGCAACCGCTGATGGCAAGTTATGGAAGTTCTTTTTGAAACCCGGCAATTGGGATTCGCTTTGGATCGTCTTCCGCGGCAGGGAAAAGATCTCCAGTCCACTCGATATCAGCTACTGGAGCACGACACCGTACCGATTCGGGTCGGATGAATCAGTGGCGGTGAAGTACGCCGCTTGGCCTTGTTCGACGGTGAGCAGCCAAACGCCAGATGATCCCGGGCCCAACTACCTCAGCAAAGCTGTGGCTGACCATCTCGAGCGGGCGCCAGCTTGTTTCGATTTCATGCTGCAGTTCCAGAAAGACCCGAAAGATATGCCCGTCGAGGATGCATCAGTCACCTGGGACGAGTCGGTCTCACCTTTCGAAACGGTGGCGCGTATTACGATCGAAAACCAGGTGTTCTCAACAGAGCAGGCGCGCGCGGAATGCGAGAGTATGACGTTCAACCCATGGCAAAGTCTGCCCGAGCATCGCCCCATCGGTGGCATCAATCGAGTACGTCGGGCCGTCTACTCCGAGGTAGCGACTTTTCGCCAGGGCCGGAATCTGGCGCAGTGAGCTGTAACTGGTCACTCGTTCAACACATCGACAAGAGAATCTGCATAACTGATGACGGTGTCGGGCTAATGAACGAAGCGGTTAAGAAATGGTTGGATTTGTCGCGTGAAGAGCTTGACGAAATATACAAACAAGCTTCACCGGGACGCATCCCGAATGGCGATACCCGGGGGACCGCGATTGTCGCCGGTTCGATGCTTGCCAGGATCTTCGCAAGATTCGCCAGATTGTTCGCCTGGCAAGGCAAAGTATTCGATATGTTCGCGCCAGAGAACGACAAAGGAATTCTGATCAACAAGATTACGGCTTTCAGTTTGACGTTCATAGTGGCCAAGGTCTACCGCGACAAGAGCTGGATGGATGGTGAGGACACTATCGTTATCGATTATTCCAGGACTTCGTTCTTTGCCAAGCGCATCCGGGACGAAATCCGTGAGGTTGAGCCGGGTGTTTATCTTGGCAAGGTGTGGTGGAACAAAACCCGAATTCTGGACTTCGCGCTGAGTTACAAGAGCTGATCGGTTTTGAGTGAGCCGTGGCCGACCCATGACCCCACAATCGACATTCATGATCATCGCGCCCATAGTCGCGGAGCGGGTAGCGGACCTGCGCGAGTTGCTGGCCGGCATGAACCTGCGCCCCGGAATGGCCGATCCGCACAATTCGCTGGTACCGTTTTATCAGTTTTCGCAGTTGCATTTTGCGCGGTTCGTGATACTCGAGGCCAACAGCAACGACGACATCCGCAGGCACGGTGTCGATCCCGCGTTCTGGCCGCCAACGCTGGCATTTGTCGGCGATATCGATGGTCCGGGCAAGCTGTTTCTGGCCGAGTTGACCGTGCGTGCCGAAGCGGGCCTGCGTCGCATTTTCTCCCACTGCGAGGGCTTCGACGCGGAGCGCACGAAGCTGCTTGCCTGGATGCATGAACACAACACGAAACCAAGCGCAAACTACGTCAACTGGCGCGGCCGGACCGTCGTTCAGGTGCGTGAAGAAAAGGCTCTCAGCGACGCGCTGCGCGAACAGGTGGCGAACGTTCTGAGCGAGCCTGGCGTCAGCGATCCCCAGGCCGTACGCCGCCGGCTCAAAGCGTTTGTCGACTCTGAACTCGCAACATTGCGCTTGCGTCTCACGCCGGAACAACCCACACCACCCGCCTGGGCCGTGCGTAATTTCATTCACCTCGTCGGCGTGCCTGCGGTGCTGCTGGCTCTTGCACCGCTGCTGTTGATTGGCGCGCCGTTCTATGTGATGCGTTTGCGGGCACTGGAAAAGTCGGATCCGGAGAATCTGTTGCGACCGGCACGCGATCATGCGCGACTGTTGGCCACTCAGGAAGATCACTACGTAAGCAATCAGTTCAACGTATTCGGCCAGGTCAAACCCGGTCGTTTTCGCAATTACACCATTCGCTTCTTGTTATGGTTGGTAGACTATTCGGCCAGACACATTTACAACCGTGGTTACCTGACCCGTATCCAGACCATTGTTTTTGCGCGCTGGGTGCTGCTGGACAACAACAAGCGTGTCTATTTCGCGAGCAACTACGACGGTAGCCTGGACAGCTACATGGACGACTTTATCAACAAAGTCGCTTGGGGACTCAATCTGGTTTTCAGCAACGGCGTCGGTTATCCGCGCACCCGCTGGCTGCTCAAGGGCGGCGCACAGTACGAAGGAAAATACAAAAGGACGCTGCGCCGCAATCAGTTGCCGTCCGAGTCCTGGTACAAATCTTACCCGGGTTTGAGCGCGGTCGAGCTGGCGCGCAACGCGCGTATCCGCAAAGGTCTGGAAGCGCGCAACCCGAGTGATCGCGAAGTGCGCGACTGGTTGAGCCTGCTGTGAGTAACTCAACCGGCAAGAGCCGTATGGCCATCAGCGAATTCGGCGATATGCAGGGCTTGGCCCGCTTTGCGCACCGCCACCTGGTCGAGGCCTGCTTCGTGCTGTTACAGGTACGCGATGCGCCTGCGGCGCGCGACTGGTTGCGCGCGGCGCCAGTGACCAGTGCCGTCGCTGCAAAGCCGCTGCCGCACACAGCACTGCAGGTCGCTTTCACGGCGGCAGGTTTGCGCGCGCTGGAGGTCGCCGATTCGATAGTTGGCGATTTCTCCGACGAGTTCTTGGCCGGTATGACCGCAGACAACAACCGTTCCAATCGCCTGGGCGACATCGGCAATAACAGCCCGGACAAATGGGACTGGGGCAGTGAAGAAACGCCGCATATTCTACTGATGTTGTATGCGCGGGCGGAGCGTTTGCAGGCGTGGGTCGAGGAAGTCGAAGACGACCATTTCATGAGTGCATTCGAAACCCGTACAAGGTTGCACACGACAGCGCGCGGCACCCACGAACCGTTCGGATTTGCGGACGGTATCAGTCAGCCCGCAATAGACTGGGGCGGAGAGCTGAGTACCGATCTGCATGAGCGCGACCGTTACACCAATCTGCTCAAAGCGGGTGAAATATTGCTGGGTTACCCCAATGAATACGGGCTTTACACCGACCGCCCGTTATTGGACCCGCGTGAACTCCCTCACGCGAACTGCCTGCCCCTGGCCGCGGACTATCCCGAGCGCCGTGATCTGGGCCGCAACGGCGCCTACCTGGTCATGCGCCAGCTTGCTCAGGATGTGCCCGGCTTCTGGCAGTTCGTTGACAAAGAAACCGGGGGCGACCGGCACGAGCGCGAGCAACTGGCATCGGCAATGGTCGGCCGTGAACGCGACGGCAAGCCCTTGGCCGGTCTGGTGCCTGAACCCGGTGTCGGGCCGGGCGCGGCAACAGCACAGAATCGGTTCACTTTCGACGACGATCCTCTGGGGCACCGCTGTCCGATCGGCGCTCATATACGCCGCGCCAATCCCAGAACTGGCGATTTCCCACCTGGGACAATGGGAACGATTGCACGCTTGGTGCGAACGCTGGGTTTCGGACGACGCCACCCCACGGATGACCTTGTCGCCTCATCCCGCTTTCATCGGCTGTTGCGCCGTGGTCGCGCCTACGGGCCGACGCTCTCTCCGCGGGACGCCGTCAAACCCGATGCCCGGGTAGCGGAGCGCGGATTGTACTTCATCTGCCTCGGCGCGAACATTCTGCGCCAGTTCGAGTTTGTTCAGGAAGCCTGGGTGATGAGCAGCAAGTTTGCCGGGCTTGCCGGCGAGACCGATCCACTGCTGGGCAACCGCGAGCCCCTGTTGAGTGGGGAACCGACCGACCATTTTACTTTGCCACAGGCAAACGCACCGGCACGCTGTGTGAACGGGCTGCCACAATTCGTCAGTGTGCGCGGAGGCGCCTACTTTTTCATGCCCGGCCTCAAAGCCTTGCAGTTCATTGCAACTCACCCGGGCGGAGACGGCAGCTAAACGGAAGCCATCTGGATGCTTTTGCGAACACTGCACCGCACGCTGGTAAAAGCGCTCGAGGTCGAGCGCCGCCTGGAGCCTTTTTTCCGTCGTCGTCTCAATTATCTGCTGCGCGAACCCTCGGCCAGGTTGATCCAGTATCTGATCAACCGTCGTCGCGCCAACGATGGTCTGGGCCGCGCCGAGGAAAAACTCTTTCCCTACGAGGAGGAGAGCCTCGATGAAATCATCCGTTTGATGGCGGATCAGATGCGCGGGCACTTCAAACCCGGCCAGTTCGAGCGCGGCGGCAACACCAAAACCCATGGCCTGGTTCGCGCGACGGTCACCGTGCGCGACGATCTGCCCGATCACATGCGCAAGGGTATATTTGCCACGCAGCGCAGTTATCCGGCCTACATCCGCTACTCCGGCCCCGGCCCCGACGTGCCCACCGACATTCAGGACGTGGGCTTCGTCAGTATGGCGATGAAGCTGATGGATGTGCCTGGTCCCAAAATCATGGATGACGAAAAATACACCCAGGACATGCCCTGCATCTGTACGCCGACCTTCGTCACCCCCGACACCCGCTCCAATGCGCGCCTGCAGGACTGGAGCCTGCGTGACATGGCGCTCTATTACTTCTTTGACCCACGCGATTCACACGTGCTGGACTTTCTCATGCAGTCCCTGTGGAACGAAACGCAATACAATCCGCTCGGTCAGCGATACTGGAGTTGCGTCCCATATCTGCTGGGTGAAGGGCAGGCGATGATCTACTCGTTTGCGCCCAAGTCGCAAGTGGACACGCATATCCCCGGCATTCCTTTCGGCAAGGTGCCCGACAACTACTTGCGCGACAACATGGTCAAAACGCTCGCTCGGCAGGATGTCGAGTTTGATCTGCTGATACAAGTGCAGACCGACCCGCACCGCATGCCTGTAGAAAACGCCGCGGTGCGCTGGCCCGAAGAGCTGTCGCCGTTCATCCCGGCGGCACACATTCATATTCCGAAACAGAAATTCGATTACCCCGCGCAGTTTGAATTTACCAGACGCCTGACCATCAATCCCTGGCACTGTGTGCACGAGCACCGCCCGCTTGGCAATCAAAGTCGCGCGCGGCGCAGGATGTATCTCGAGCTATCGCGATTCAGGATGGAGATGAACGATACGACGCACGTCGAACCGACTGGTGATGAAGTGTTCGACCCGGATGCTGCGTAAGCGCAAATTGCGGGCTAGCGGTAGGGGGGCGCCGAGAGTCGTGCGTTTCTCTCACATCTCACCGTGGCAGGGGATCAGACCGAAAGCCTGGTCGCCCAAATCAATCGAGTCTGACCCCGTTGATTTCCATTGACGGGCTGATTGGTATCTACGAACTTAATAACGTTGCGCTGCTGCGCGATGTGTATATCGATGCCTACCTGGCCTCGGCGGAGAATTACAAGGCGCTGCGCGCCGAGGTCGAAACGCCGGAAAAAGCCGCGCTGGCCTACCGGGATTTCGTGCGCGAGGCAATCCGCCGCGCCGTTCTCGACTGGAAAGAATTTCGCCCCGATGGCGTGACAGCCATGACCGTGGAGGCGAATATTCCGGAAGCGGACCGCCGGCAGGTCGTCGACTATGTCCGGCAGGAGTTCAACAGCCTGCACGAAGGCAATGTCATTCGCTACCGGCTGCGGCCTGATGATCTTGCGGCTATCCGCGGCGAATAAACACCGGCCAGCCTCTACCGGTGGTCTATCGCTGGAATAGGAGCGTGCAGCTCTTGAAAGTTCGAATCCGCGGCACTTGAATCTTGCGGGAGACCTAGCCTGGATCAGCGAGGAGTACTGTAAAAGGCTAATTACGCGATCAGGAAATGCGAGAAGAAAACGCGGTCCCCTACACCAAAATTGGCGGCACGTAATGTGCCGCCGATGCATTCTGGGTCAAAAGTAAAGTTGCCCGTAAAAGTCCCGCCAAGTGTCGTGCGCCGATATTGCCGTTGCAGGGACCGGGGTCGGAATATCTAGTTGTTTCAAATCAATCGAGTCTGACCCCATTGAACTCACTGCTGCATGAAAACTCTTTGTATTTTGTCCAAGATTTCAGTGGTACGAATGAGTCTTCGTCAATGCCGGACTTATCCGCCCCTTGCCCCCGGCGCGCGCCGGGGGACAAGGCTTGGATAGGTCTGGCGGTGGGCGCGCGCCCCGGAACTCACGCTAGGTCGGGGGGGCTTCCACCTGATTGTCAGAACCTGGAACCGGCCTTCAACAAGGCGGTATAGGTACCAGCCAGCCACCTCCCGCCGGCCCTATCAACAATTGACAGCCGGGATTTTTAACGAAGGGCAGGACACTGATTCTAGCTGGTCTGTCTAACGTAATGTTAGACAATGGGAATTTTACTTCTTCAGCCTTTACCCCGTCCGGCAGAACCACAAAAAACCGTCCTTCTTTGAATACAAAAACGCGGTCCTTGTTGGTAATTCCGAATAGCTTATTGACTTGTTCAGTCGCTTCCGGACCAAGCGTTTGGATCCCCAGATTTGCGACTTGCGTGTTGCCGCCCGTGCCCGTGTGCTTGTCAGCATGTGCGCAGGCACCCAGTAACAAAAGGCCCACAACAATCAGAATCGGAACGGAGGTTAATCTCTTCATTTGGTTCTCCCTAAATGGTACTTCCGCCATGTCTTCTTCCTCAAACATGACGAATTTGCGATACTCCGGCTCGAGTGGCCGGAGCGCGGAAAAAGGTCCTTTCCGGAGTTAAGGTGGCTGCGACAACAGCCGGCGAGACATCGAGCCACCAGCGACGCACGCCGCTGATAGCACCACCGCTGACTTGGGGCTCGGACGAGGGTGCTTTCCAACTGTCAAGAAGTATAAATCGCCACTGACCGGAAGTCTATCGTAGGGCGCCAATGAATGGTTAGGACCTGACCACGATTTTTGATTTGAATGAGGTACTGTTTTTCGAATTCAGGAATGCAACATAAGAACCTCCAATCACGTCAGAAAACAAATGTAATACGGCCAAGAATGGTCCGTTCCGGTATGAAAGGTGGCCTGTTGGAAGTTGGATCAGATGTAAAGTTTCGATCCTGAAAGATGAAATCTTCGTCAAATATATTCCTTCCTTCCAGGCTGATGATACCTCTTCGCTTCGGCAGCCGATAGCCAATCGCCGCATCGACAACCGCGAACCGCTCACTGGTTTCGTTGAACCCGGGTCTCGGGTTGATGAGATCGACTTCCTGCCAGACGAATGTTGTCGCGACTTCGGCAAAAATACCTCCGGGCCCGAAGTACCGGGCCATTACGGGTGCCGTATGCGTCTGTATTTCCACCGGCAGCGTCGTGACAGTGGTGGCAGGAAACTCGCTTTCAACCTTCTCGAACCGGTGCTCGGCTGTTAAGGCCCAGGAAGGAGAGAGAGCCCAGTAGAGATAGGCGCGAAGCAGGCTCTCGTCCCTGTCCTGAAAGACGGCTGAGCCGCCGCTGGCAATCGGTACGTCCAGGTCACGCCTGATGCCCTCTATCCCTCCGTAAAGTGTGTCCAGGATGGTAACGTCGAGACCCGTTCCGTAGAGCCTGGTTTTTGTGCCATTCAAATCGTCGAAAAACTGATTGAAACCAGCGACGTGGGTTGGCTCGATCGCCTGGTCCACAACGAGCTCGCGTTTCAAGGTCTCGAATGCAGCGGCCCGCAACAACGCTCTATCGGTGATGTTCCACTGCAGGCCAAGCTTGGGATTGAGCTCGCTTTCGTCAATGGTTTCGTCGTCGTAAACATCATAACTGGCGCCGAGGGTTCCGGTCAGGCGGTCGAGGATTCTGAGGTTGGCATAGGCATAAACGTTTTCCTGATCGATTGTGGGGCGAGTCACCACAGGGGGTAGTGGAATCCCGCTGAAAGCGAACACGCTATCGACATCGAACTCGTATGTGCCCGCGCCGAACACAAGGTTGAAGCCGTCATCTCGAAACAGGTACTGGCCCTGTACGTCGTGGCCCTCGAGATTTCTGCTTGCATCAACCCCGAAGTCAGCGAAGGTGGTCTTCACATTTCCGTCGCGGTCACTGTATATCACGGACGCGATGAAATCCGAGCGCAGCGAGGGCGCCAGATGCATTCCCACGCGCGCCGTGTCCTGGTCCACGCGTCGC
>JBPCXK010000658.1:0-3335 GCA_051008635.1 Gammaproteobacteria bacterium | reverse complement strand
AGCGAGGCGGACTTTTCCACGCCTTGTCCACGGCCGCGCGCCTCAAACGCCGGCGTTGCGGTGGGCAAGGGGTGGTAAAGTCCGCCGTTGAAGAGGCACATCTTTGGTTCCGGCTAGGCCGGGTTAGAACATCCGGTATTGCGCTGTTGCGGCATTGCTGTGTGATCGCGTTGTTCTTGTGTGCGCCGCCGAATCCTGTCGTTGCCGGCTCACTCAGCAATCAGCTCGCGGGTCATCCTTCTCCCTATCTCGCCTTGCACGCCAACGACCCGGTCGCCTGGCAAACCTGGGGGCCGCAGGCCTTTGAGGAAGCGCGCGAGGAGAACAAGCTGTTGTTCGTTTCCGTCGGGTATTTTTCCTGCCACTGGTGTCACGTCATGCAGCGCGAGAGTTATCAGAATGATGACATCGCGAAGCAGCTCAACGACGGCTTCATTCCGATCAAGGTCGATCGCGAGCTCGAACCCGCGCTCGATTCGCGTCTCATGAACTTTCTGCAGGCAACGCGCGGACACGGTGGCTGGCCGCTGAATGCCTTCGTGACGCCAGAGGGCCATCCGCTCGCCGCGATCGTGTATCTGCCTCCTGACCAGTTCGCCGGATTCCTCGAGCGGCTCGACGAACGCTGGCGGGCGGAGTCGCCAAAGCTCAAGTCGATCGCGCAGGAGGCGGCCACGTTGTTGCGGCAACACGGCGAAACCGGGCAACGTCTCACGCAAGACGTGAAGCTCGAGGATCTCGAGCAGGGCCTGATGAAGCAGTCCATGCTGATCGGCGACCAGCTTGCTGGCGGCTTCGGCGATAATCAGAAATTCCCATCGACGCCGCAACTCGCGGCGTTGCTCACGCTATACGGTAAGTATCCGTTGCCGGGGCTGAAGGATTTTCTCGTGCTGACGCTGGACGAGATGGCGAAGAGCGGATTGCGCGATCAGCTCGGTGGTGGTTTTTACCGTTACACGACCGATCCAGCCTGGCGCGTGCCGCATTTCGAAAAAATGCTTTATGACAATGCGTTGCTGGCGGAACTGTATCTCGACGCCGCCCGTGCGTACTCAGACGACGCGTATGCGGAAGTGGCCCTCGACACACTCGACTTCATGACACGCGATATGGGCGCGGCCGACGGCGCATTTTTGGCGAGCCTGTCCGCGGTTGACGAAGAGGGCGCCGAGGGTGCAGCGTATCTGTGGCAAAAGGATGAGTTGCAGCGGCAATTGAGCAAGCAAGCATACGCCGTCGTCGAGCTGGCCTGGGGGTTCGACGGTTCGCCGACGACCGAGGGTGGCTACTTGCCTTACCAGGCCATGCCGGTGGAGTACGTCGCGGACGCCACGGGTGAGTCCGTGGATGAGGTGCGCGCGACCCTGGAGGCGGTCAAGGAGAAACTATTGAAGCTGCGGGCAAACCGCGCCGCGCCAAGAGATGTCAAACGTCTCGCGTCGTGGAACGGTCTGGCGCTGGCGGCGTTCGCCAAGGCGGCGGCAGGTGATGGAGAGCGTTACCGTCAGCCCGCCCGCGAGCTGCGCGATTTTATCGCCAGGTATCTATGGAGCGAGGACGATGCGGCGTTGCTACGCGCAGTCGACGACACAGGAGGCGGTCTCGGCGCCGGTAATCTGGAGGACTACGCCTACGTCGCCAAAGGGCTGCGCGCCTACGCTACGCTCAGTGGACAAAGAGGCGATCGGGAGCTCGCGGCCGCGGTACTGGCGTCGGCGTGGCGGCGTTTCTACACGGACAATGGCTGGCGGTTGGCCGAGTCCAGCCTGATGCCGGATCAACCGACCGAATACCACATCGGCGACGGCGCGACGCCATCACCGAGCGCTGTGTTGCTGGAGGCCAGCCTGGGGCTGCGCGAGGAGCCAGCCTTAAAGCCGGCCGGCGCGCAAATCGATGCGTACCACGTGCTCGTCAGTGAGAGTCTGGCGCAACAGCAGTTCTACCACGCCACGCAAATCGCCACGTTGTCGAAATGGTCTGGCGTGGAATCGCCATCTGCGAAAACGCAGTAGCATTTGTCGGCGGAGAGGTTTCGGTTCGCTGCTGATCCCGCTCAGCAGCAGAGGCTCCCTACGCGAAGGTCCGTTGTTGTAGGACCGGCTTCAGCCGCGATTGGGATTGCACAGAGCTTGTTACCTCGCAATCGCGGCTGAAGAGGGTGTCGTCAAACGCGAATGCAGGCGTAGGTTGGTGCTGAGCGCAGCGAAGCCCAACGTGCGATGGCTCAACAGGCGGCGGCTCAACAGGCGGCGGCTCGTTGGGCTTCGCTGCGCTCAGCCCAACCTACAAACCAGGCGTTTTTGCGACACCCCTGAAGCCGCTCCCACGAAAACCCCGTGAGCTACTGCATCCCTTCCATCGCGGCCATCGGATCGATCTTCCTGAAACCGGCCGGTGGTTGAAAGCTCGCGGCTGAAAGCGTTTGCTTTGATGCTTCGACGAGTGTCGTCCCTTCACCGTCGTTCTTGATCGGAACCCCTTCCGCATCCGCCAGCAGATGGATTGTGGAGTCGCGCGCCCCCGGAACCGCTGCCGCCATGTCGCGCATCAAGGTGAACATTCCGCGTACGGTCTGGTAGTCTGCTTTGGACAAACCGAGCGCCTTGGGGCTTGCGACGCAAACCTTGCCGTCCGGCTTGCCGTCTTTGAACACGGCGTGCACCGTGCAGTTGATGCCGCTCACGCTAAGCACCTTGCCGGTGTTTTGTGATGTCATCCTGGGCATCTCCATTTCCTCGGGTGCCCGCATCATGGCTTGCGCCGCGGCCATGCGTTCCTCGACAAGCGCGCGTTGTTCCTCCGGGAGGTTTTTCAGCTGCTCCATGAGCTGCGGCATCATCCGTTGCTGCATCTCCCGACTCCTCGCCAGCTGTTTTTGAACGGTGTTCTTGTCGAACTCCATGTAACTCTTTTGCTCGAAGTTGAACGCCATCATGACCTTGCGCCTGTCATCGTAGACCATGATGTCGTCGGCATGTCTCTTGTCTTTGGTTTCAACTTTTATCATCCCGTGACCAATGGTAATGGTTGAGGTCGACTGGTCTTCCTGATCCTCGAACACGAAGGTATTGTTGGCCGCGGCGCCGAACGGCACGAGCAGCAAGGCGGCAAAAACGGTCGAAATGATCTTGGGCATCATGCCTCTCCTGTGATGAACATTGCCCCGCTGTGGCGGGTCGGTGAAATCAGTATCGCGTCCCCGTCCTAACCCGGCATAGCCGGAACCAAAACTTGTGCCCCCTCAACGGCGGACTTTACCACCCCTTGCCCACCGCAACGCCGGCGTTTGAGGCGCGCGGCCGTGGACAAGGCGTGGAAAAGTCCGCCTC
>JBPCXK010000657.1:0-3906 GCA_051008635.1 Gammaproteobacteria bacterium | reverse complement strand
GCTGAGACACACCCAAGAGCGCCGCGCGCTGTCGGTCGACTTCGATCACGAGCCGTTTCGCCTCGGATTCCACCGTGCTATCGACGTCCACGATATCCGATGTCGCGGAGAACAGGGCCTGCAGGGCGCGGCCAAGGCGTTTTTGTTCTTCATACTCGGGTCCATACAGCTCGGCGACAATAGGCGCCATCACTGGCGGGCCGGGCGGCACTTCGACGACCTTCACCGACGCGTCATACCGCTGCCCGATCCCGGCGAGCTGATCCCGCACCACACGCGCGATCTCATGGCTAGAACGATCGCGGTGTTTTTTTTCTACGAGATTGACTTGAATGTCGCCGACGTTGCTACCCTTTCTCAAATAGTATTGTCGGACCAGACCATTGAAATTGATCGGCGCTCCCGTTCCAGCATAAACCTGATAGTCCGTGACCTCGGGGACAGTTTCGAGCGACTGCGCCAGGGCATCGAGCACTTGCGCGGTTGCCTCTACGGTCGTGCCTTCCGGCATGTCGACCACGAGCTGTAATTCAGATTTGTTGTCGAACGGCAACATCTTGAGGACGACAAGTTGGAACACCACCAGACACATGGCCCCACCGATTACGGCCGTAAGCCCCGCATAGAGGATTGTTCGCGCACGCCGTCCCTGATTGCCCCGAAGAAACGGACGCATGAGACGTTGAAAAACACGGTGTAGTGGTGAATCCTGATCGTGCGACTGCGCGTGCACAGGCGCGCGAGCAAGCAGGCGGCGACTGAGCCACGGAGTCAGGATCAGGGCAACTGCCAGCGAAATCAGCATGCCCATGCTGGCGTTGATCGGGATTGGGCTCATGTACGGACCCATCAGTCCTGTCACGAAGGCCATCGGCAGCAACGCCGCGATAACCGTAAAGGTTGCAAGTATCGTCGGCCCGCCCACTTCGTCCACCGCCGGGGGTATCACCGAACCCATGGAACCTTGTTTTATACTCCGATGGCGGTGAATGTTTTCCACGACCACGATGGCATCATCGACCAGGATGCCAATGGCGAAGATAAGCGCGAAGAGCGATACCCGGTTGATCGTGAAACCCCAGGCCCAGGAAGCAAACAGCGTGGCGGCGAGCGTGACGATCACAGCCGACCCGACAATGAAAGCCTCACGCCAGCCGAGCGTGAGAAGCACCAAAACCACGACAGACAGGGTGGCAAAGGCGAGCTTTTGAATGAGCTTCACGGCTTTATCGTTGGCGGTCTTGCCGTAATTACGCGTGATGGTGACGTTAGTGCCTTCCGGGATCACCGTGGCTTCCAACTGAGCAAAACGCTCAATCACCGCATCGGCGATGTGGGCGGCGTTGGTGCCGGGTTTCTTGGCGACGGCGATGGTAACCGCCGGGGCATACGCAACCGGATCCAAACCGATCTCGGCGCCGGCAGGACCACTGGCGAACCAACTGTACTGCTCCGGTTGATCGGGTCCGGATCCGATGTCGGCAATATCCTCAAGGTATACCGGCCGTCCTTCAAAGAGCCCTACAAGCAATTGCGCAACATCGTCGCGGTTGCTGAGAAACGTTCCGGCCTGAACCGGAATCTCAACGTTGTCGGAGACGAGCACACCGGCATGGCGCACCGCGTTGCTGGCTGTGAGCGCAAACCGCAGGTCATCGAGGGTCAGGCCAAAACCGGCCACCCGTTGCGGGTCGAGCTCGACGTGCACAATGTCTTGCGCGCCGCCGACGGTGTACACGTCCCGCGTTCCTGGCACACGCTTGAGCTCGGCCTCGAGCGCGTGCGCGACCAGCAGCAAATCGTGCGTGGCGCGCGTTGGATCCTCGGTCCATAGCGTTGCCGTCACAATGGGCACGTCGTCGATACCCTTGGGCTTTACGAGCGGCGGCAAAATCCCTGCATTGGCCGGGCGCCAGTCCTGGTTGGAATAAATTGCGTTATACAGACGGACCAACGCTTCGGTGCGCGTCTGACCGACCTCAAATTGCACCGTGAGTACGCCCAGCCCTGGACGGGACATGGAGTACACGTGTTTGACGCCTTTGATTTCGGCCAGCACCTGCTCCATCGGGATGGCGACCAGATTTTCGACATCGAGCGAGCTGGCCCCAGGGAATGCGACAAACACGTTTGCGAACGTCACGTCGATCTGTGGTTCTTCCTCGCGCGGCGTGATCAGCACGGCGAATATCCCCAGCAGCAGCCCGGTGAACGCAAGCAGCGGCGTCAGCGCATTGTCCTGGAAGCGCTTGGCGACGCCGCCGGAAAATCCCAATCTATCGGCCATTGTTCCGGGTAGCGATGGATTTCACGTAGATACCGGCCTGTACAGGATCGACGGCCACCTGCTCTCCTTCGCTTAGTCCGGCCAGGACCTCTGTTCGATCGCCAAATTGGTTGCCGACGCGTATCTGACGCAGTCGAACTTCCTGATCCTCTCCAACGACATAGACACCCGTCACCTCGCTGCGCCGTGCCAGCGCAGCTGTTGGAACAAGCAGACGTTGGGACTCGCCAACCACGAATGCCACTTTGACAAACATGCCGGGATACAAGGCGAACTGGCCAGCCGGCAGTTCGAGCCGCACCGTGAATGTATTCGTCGCCGGATTAGCGAAAGGAAAAATCGTGATGCGCGTTGGCGATATCCGTCCCCTGTCGGTAATCACCGTTGCCGATTCGTTCTCACGAACCCGAGCGGCGGCATGCTGGGGCAGGTCCACCGTGACCCGCAGCGCTTCCAGAGACAGCCCACTCATCAACGGCTGGCCAACGGTCACGGATTCACCGACTTCTACATGACGCTGGGTAACAATGCCCGCATAGGGTGCGCGCACGAGCGTATACACTACCTGTTGCTCGGCCATCGAGATGGCCGAGCGAGCGGAGGCGACACGCGCGGTTGCGGCGTCTCTGGCGGCCAAGGCTCGCTCGTACTCCCGCCTGGAGCCGGAGCCGGCCTCATAAAGCCTGGAGGCGCGACGGAATTCTTCCCCCGCCTGCTTTTGTCGAGCCAGCGCTTCTCTGAGCCCGGCCTCGGCCTGGCGCAACGCCGACTTCTGTTCCACATCCGTGAATCGCACAATGGGCGATCCCGCCTCAACGTAGTCGTCGATGTCGTAGAAAATCTCGGCGACCCGACCTGCCGTCTGCGCCGACACAGTCGCCTGGTTCACCGCCTCGACGGTCCCGTCATACAGCCGCTCGAGCGGCGCCTTCTCGAGAACGGCCGCAGCGGTGTCAAAAGGCCGGTCGCGGAGCTCCTGTGCCGGCGCCATGTCGGCGAACACCAGGACCGCCAGGGCGATCCACCGCAGCGATTGCCGCGGACGCGCGGCGCCTCGGCCATGAGCGCGAAGTTCGCTCGCACGTTCCGCCGGTGCTTCGAGGCCGAACGCGTTGCCATTTGTGGTTGTCATCGTTTCACCGTCCTCGAAAGCGTTGAGATCTACCTGCCGCTTGCAACTCACTTTCGCCGTCGTCGCCGGTGGCGCGCAATACAAGAAATACAATATCTCGATCACGTAGCGCGCCTCGTCTCCCGCCAGGGAGTAGTACTGCGTTTGGCCATCGCGACGGGACGCGACGAATCCATCCTTCCGCAACAAGGCCAGGTGCTGCGAAAGTCAGCACCTTGATCTTCCCCCTTTTCCAAAGGAGGGGACCGCGTAGCCAATCCGGTGCCAACCGGAAAGACCAGCGACCTGGAATTCAACTCGCCACCCCCACCCGGACTGCGACAAGTTACCGAACTACCGCATGGCCCACTAGCCCGCATTTCTCACCGCGGGGCGAGATGATCGCGCAGAGATTTGATTTCACAAGGCATTTTCTGAAGGAGCGGAATACAGGTCGTATTTCCGAGAAGAAGAAAATGCGTTGTGGAATCAAAGATCAAGCGAGGGC
>JBPCXK010000656.1:0-8247 GCA_051008635.1 Gammaproteobacteria bacterium | reverse complement strand
ACTCAACATTGCCCGCGCCAAAGCCACGGAGACGCGACAACTCTACAAACGTACCGTTGAGTTGTTCAACAAGCGCGCGGCGTCACAGGCCGAAGTGGACAGCGCGACCGCCAACCACGGTGCATCGCGCGGCAACGTGCGCGCCGCCAAGAGCGCGCTGGCCCGCGCCGAGCGCGATCTCGCCCATGCGGAACTGGCCGCTCCATTTGCGGGCGTCGTTGCATTACGCTCCGTGGAACCGTTCCAGGAAGTCAGCGCCGGCGGCGAAGCGTTTGTGCTGGAGACCAGCAACGTGCTCGAAGTGGAGGTGCGCGTACCCGAGACGTTGATTCGCAACGTCGACTTCGGCCAGGCCGTGCAGGTCTCGTTCCCGACACTGAACAACACCACGGTCAGCGGCGTGGTCAACGAGATCGGTTCACGCGCGGAAAGCGGCAACGCGTTCCCCGTAAGCATTCAGTTGTCGCCCACCGACGCGGACCTGCGCCCCGGCATGACTGCGGGCGTGACCTTCAACTTCGACGCCTACCTCGAAGGCAAGACCGTGTTCCTGATCCCGCTGTCGGCGCTCGCCTTAGAGTTCGGCATGATCCGCAAGACCAATGAGGCGAATGACGGCAAGAACCCGCGGGAGACCGTGCCGCTGTTCGTGATCAACGACGCGGACCAGTTGGAAGCCAGGGATGTGGTCGTTGGCGACTTGCGCGGCAATCAGGTCGAAGTATTCGAAGGCCTCGAGGAAGGCGAGAAGATCGTCAGCGCCGGGGTTTCCTTCGTGCGTGAAGGCATAACCGTGGAACCCTGGACGCCCGATCAGGGGTTCACAAGTGGATAAGCCGGCGCGCTTTGCAATCGAGAAGGCGCGGTTTACTTGGCTGCTGATCGTCGCCCTTCTGGTCGGCGGCCTCGCCGTTTTCGCCACCCAGCCCCGCCAGGAGGATCCCGAGGTCACCTTGCGCGGCGCGCAGGTGGTCACGCAGTTTCCCGGTCTGTCGCCTGAGCGCATCGAACAACTCATCACTCGCCCTATCGAGGACAAGATCAAGGAAATGCCGGAGATCGACGAGATCAAGTCGATCTCGGCGTCGGGTCTGTCCATCGTCACGCCGGAAGTGCACCCGCGTTACGACGATATGGATCCGATCTGGGCGGATCTGCGCAACAAGATGGACGATCTTGCGCCGCGTTTGCCCGAGGGCACGCAAGGACCCACCGTCAACGACGACTATGGCCGGGTCGCGGTGATCACGCTGGCGCTCACCGGCGCCGACTACACCATGGCGGAGCTGGATGAGGTCGCGCGCGACCTGCGTGACAACCTTGCCGCACTGCCACTGGTGGCGCGTGTCGACCTCTTCGGCGTGCAGGACGAGCGTATCTGGCTGGAATTCGATCCCGATTTCATGGCGCAGTTCAACCTGACGCCGACCGCGATCGTTGGCGCGCTGCAAGGCCAGAACGTGGTGCTGCCGGGCGGCACCGTCAACGCGGCGGGGCAAACGGTCGTCATCGAGCCATCAGGGGATTTCGGCTCGGTGGACGAGATTCGCAACCTGGCCGTCGAAGTGGGCGAAGGCGAAGTGGTGTATTTGCAGGATCTCGCCACGATTCGTCGTGACTATGTCGACCCGCCCAACACTCCGGCTTTCTACAACAGCCAGCCGGCAATCGTGCTGGGCATTTCGATGGTGCCGGCATCCAATGTGGTGGAGCTGGGTCGCCAGGTTACCGAACGCCTCAACATGCTGCGCCCGCAACTGCCGGTGGGCATGCAACTGGATGTCGCCATTTTTCAGCCCGACCTCGTGCAGGCCTCGGTGAACAACGCCACCAACAACCTGCTGCAGACCATGGCGGTAGTGCTTGTGGTAGTGATGCTGTTTCTCGGCTGGCGTACCGGCCTGATCGTCGGCGCGATGGTGCCGTTGACCATCATGGGCACGTTGCTGGGCATGTCGGTGTGGGGTATCGAGCTGCACCGCATCTCGATCGCCGCAATCATCGTGGCGCTGGGCCTGCTGGTGGACAACGGTGTGGTCGTGGCCGAAGAGATCCGGCAGCGCCTGGATGCGGGGACGGAGCGCCTCGAGGCGGTACTGGCGACGGCGCGAACGCTGGCGATCCCCCTGCTGACCAGTTCGCTCACCACGGTCATCGCATTTCTGCCGCTGGTGCTGGTAAAAGACTCGAGCGGTGAATTCCTGCGCGCGCTCGGACAGGTCCTGGCGCTGGCGCTGCTTTTTTCCTGGTTCCTCGCAATCACGGTCACGCCCGCGCTGTGTTACTGGTTTCTGCCCGCCTCCGACAACAAGAGTAAAAGCGCGGAGTCGCCCGCGTTCAACGCCCTGCCCTACCGCTTTTACCGGGGGCTACTGGCGCTGCTGCTGAAGTACCGGATCGTCTTTGTCCTGCTGATGGTGGGTTTGCTGTTTGCCGCCGGGCAGGTATTCCAGTTCGTCAAGCAGCGCTCGCTGGGACCATCAGAGCGCAATCAGTTCACGGTATACCTCGATCTGCCCGCCGAGGCGCACATCAAGGAAACGCTGGCGGCGACACGGAGTTTGTCGGCGTATCTGACCAACAAGGAACACAACCCGGAAGTCACTGACGTGCTGGCCTACGTGGGCGCCGGTGGTCCGCGCTTCTTCCTGGCGCTGGCGCCGAACGATCCGCAACCCAACAAGGCGTTTTTCGTCGTCAACACACAGGACTTCACGCAGATTGCCACGGCGATGGCGCGCGTAGAAAGCTTTATCAAACAAGACCTGCCGCAGGCCAGCGGCCGCGCCGATATCCTGTTCCTGGGCAGCGCGGCGCTCGGCACGGTTGAGGTGCAGGTGTTCGGGCCCGACGCGGATATGCTGCGGGCGCTTGGCGATCGGGTCAAACAGGCATTCCTCAGCGTGTCCGGCACACAGGCGGTGCGCAGCGACTGGGAAAACCCCGTGCTCAAGCTGCGCGTCGTCATCGACCAGGAACGCGCACGCCGCGCCGGCGTGACCAGCGACGACATCGCGCGTGCGCTGTCCGCGACCTTCGACGGACAGGTGATCACCAGTTACCGCGAGGGCGAGAAGGTGATCCCCGTTACCATTCGCGCCCAGCAGGATGAACGCGACAATCTCGATCGCGTGCGCACGGTTGAGGTGTTGTCCGAATCGCGCGGCGTGCCGGTGCCGCTGTTGCAGATCGCCGATTTCGAGGGCGAGGTCGAATCGAGCCGTGTTCGCCGCGTCGACCAGGAACGTGCGCTGACGATTGCCGGCAAGCACCCGCAGTTGACCGCTATCGAGCTCTACAACGGGATGAAACCGGCGCTGGATGCCATCGACGTTCCCCCAGGCTACCGGCTGGAACTGGAGGGCGAGATCAAGGGGTCGAAGGAGTCGAACAGCAAGCTGTTCGCGCTCGCGCCGCACGCGCTGTTTCTTATTGTGCTGCTGCTGGTGTTGCAGTTCGATTCGTTTCGCCGCCCGGCGATCATCATGCTGACCATACCGCTGGTGATTATCGGGGCGAACTTCGGGCTGGCGGTGTTTCGCGCGTTCTTCGACTTTACTGCAATGCTGGGGCTGTTCAGCCTCGCGGGCATCATCATCAACAACGGTATCGTCATGATCGACCGTATCGACCAGTCGCGCGACGCCGGCATGGGCGTGGACGAGGCCGTGATCGACGCCGCACTGGCGCGCGCCCGCCCCATCATCATGACCACGATCACCACCATCGTCGGCTTGATGCCGCTGGCGTTGTTCGGCGGCGAATTCTGGTACGGCATGGCCATTGTCATCATGTGCGGGCTGGGTGTGGGCACGGTGCTTACGCTCGGGTTCGTGCCGGTGCTGTACAGCCTGATGTTTCGGTGGAAGGGTCGTGGCGCAGCTACCGCCAACTTGCAAGTGCAAACCTCATGAATATGAATTTCGTAGGAGCGACTTTAGCCGCGATCGGATTTTTATCAAGCGACGAATCGCGGCTGAAGCCGCTCCTACGAGGTCATTCGGCATTGTTTCTCATCGCGGTTGTCCTCACAGCCTGCACCACTGTCGGTCCTGACTACGAACCCCCGAAAGAGATCGACGAATCCCCCACCCAATGGACCGGCGAACTGGAAGGCGGACTCACCGCAGCCGACCTCGACCCGCAGACGCTTACCCAATGGTGGAAAACGCTTGAAGACCCCACGCTGAACAGCCTTGTCGAGCGCGCCATCGCCGCGAACCTCGACCTCAGGACCGCGGAAGCCCAGTTGCGCCAGGCCCGCGCGCAGCGTGGCGTCGCGGGTAGCGCGCAGTTTCCCACCATTGACGCGGCGGGCTCGGCGACGCGGTCAGGCACGGGTAGCACCACGACCGAGCTCTATTCGACATCGTTCGACGCCGGCTGGGAACTCGATCTATTCGGCGGCACGCGCCGCGCCATCGAAGCCTCGGATGCGGATCTGCAGGCTGCGCAGGAAACGCGGCGGGACGTGCTGATTTCTGTACTCGCCGAGGTCGCGCTCAACTATGCCGAGCTGCGCACCTTTCAGTCGCAGCTTGCGGTAGCCCGGGAGAACCTGCGTAACCAGGAAGAGTCGCAGGCCATTGTGCAGGCGCAGTTCGATGCGGGCGCCGTGACCGAGCTGGATCTCAGCCAGGCGACCGCGAACGTCGAGCGGACGCGGTCCGAGATTCCGCAGCTCGAGCAGAACGTGGACCGGGCGATGAACCGCCTAGCTGTGCTCATCGGCCAGCCCCCGGGATCGCTGCACGCGGAGTTGAAAGCGCCCCAAGCCTTGCCGACGCCGCCCGTGCAGGTTGCCGTGGGTGTCCCCGCCGAAACGCTACGGCGTCGACCCGACGTGCGCGTCGCCGAGCGCCGGCTCGCCGCGGAGACCGCGCGCATCGGCGTGGCGACCGCGGAGTTGTACCCCAAGTTCACGTTGTCGGGCACGATAGGGCTCGAAGCACTGTCGCTGTCGAACCTCACGTCCAGCGACAGCCAGACATTCCGCATCGGCCCCGGCTTCAGGTGGAATATCTTCGACGGCGGCCGCGCGCGGCAGCGCATCGAAGTTCAGGACGCCGTGCAGGAGCAGGCCATGATCGCCTACGAGGCCAGCATTCTGAAGGCGCTCGAGGATGTCGAGAACGCGATTACCGCCTATACCCAGGAGCAGCTCCGCTACCGCTCACTGAACGAATCAGCGCAGGCCGCTGAGCGCGCGGCGACGATTGCGAAGACCCGGTACGACGCCGGCGCCAGCGATTTCCTGACGGTGCTGGATTCGGAGCGCACCGTACTGGGCGCCCAGAGCAGCCGCGCCGCCAGCGAGGGCACGATCGTGTCGAACCTGATTCGACTGTACAAAGCGCTTGGTGGCGGCTGGACGCCGGAGGAGCCGGAAGCAGCGCAGTAACTGAGCATCGGACGGCCGCCCCTTGCCAACGTCAATCACAATTCCCGCCTTCCTCGCCTACACGGCTGGGATCATCGTTTTTTTCGTCGGCGTACATATCAACAAACGCTTCGCGTTCCTGCGCGCCTGGAACATCCCGGAACCCGTCACGGGTGGACTGATCGCGGCCGCCGTAACTTTTGCCGCCTACCTGTTCTTCAACATTGAAACGTCTTTTGAGCTGGAAACCCGGGACAGGCTGCTAGTGTACTTCTTTACCGCCATCGGCCTCAACGCACGCATCGCCGATCTGATCACCGGCGGCCGACCGCTGTTTATCCTGCTGTTCCTGACACTGATCTTCATCGTCGTTCAGGACGTTGTCGGGATCAGCGCGGCCACGCTGCTCGGTTTGCCGGCGGAAGTCGGCGTGCTTGCGGGTTCCGCCTCGCTGATCGGCGGGCATGGCACCGCCATCGCCTGGGCACCCGAGATCGCAGCTCAGGGTGTGGAGAACGCACTGGAAATCGGCGTGGCCGCCGCGACCCTCGGCCTGGTCATTGCCAGTTTGATCGGCGGGCCCATCGCGCACTTCCTGATTTCGCGCTACCGACTCAGGAGCACCGAGACCGAGTCAGTCGTCGGTATCGCGTACGAGAATGAGCAAACGGAGAGCATCAACCATCTGAGCATCATGTCCGTGATTCTGACCTTGCATATTGCAATCATCATGGGTTGGTTCGCCAACGAGTTCATCACCGCGCAGGGATTCAAACTGCCGCTGTTCGTGACCTGCCTGCTATGCGCGATTGTGTTATCCAACACCGTGCCGCATGTCTTCCCACGAATGCACTGGCCGGCGCGTACGCGTGCGCTGGCCGTGGTGTCGGATTTCTCGTTGGGGTTGTTCCTGGCCATGTCACTCATGAGCATGCAACTGTGGACCATCGCAGGGCTGGCCGGTCCTTTACTCATCGTGCTCGCGCTGCAGACCATCGCTACTGTCGTATTTGTTCTCTTGATCCTGTTTCGCTTGATGGGCCGCGACTACCAGGCCGCTGTGCTTAGCGCGGGGTTCGGCGGATTTGCCATGGGCGCGACACCCACTGCGGTCGCAAACATGACTGCCGTGACAAAGGCGAACGGCCCAGCCCCACTGGCCTTCATCATATTGCCGCTGGTTGCCGCTTTCTTCGTGGATGTGGCCAACGCTTTCGTTATTCGTTTTGCTTTGACATTGTGAAATACCCAAGCCCGCCGTTATAACGGCTATCGCTTTCTAACTAAATCAATATGAGAATATTTCATGAAAGCGCGTGTACTGAAAATATCGATCTGTCTGTTGGTGCGGGCTGGCTCCTACCGTTGCGGCGCATTCTTGCCGTCCGGGCGTTGCTTTTTGGTCTGGCAGGACTTGCGCTCGCCGTCTCGGTCTTGGTAGGCCTTGCCTTGGTCGGTCTCACGAATTCTTCTCCCATGCCACTCGTGTGGGCAAAGGCTTCGTACACCGCGTTGCTCGGGGCGCTCGTCACGCCGATCATTGCGCTGCTTGCGCTTGCTGACATACCCCTGCGGCAACGGGGTCCAATAAATTGAAGCGAATAGGTACGCTAATCGCCCTCGTTCTGGCCGTGCTGGCGACTATCTGGACCACACGGGCCTTGCTGTCGCGAAGCCTTCCCGATCTGCAACCCTGGCACCGGCCTGTCCTGGAGTCTGAGTACCGGGCCCGGGATTACCCGAATGGCATTACCTTCTCCGAGTACCGCCAGCTTGAATCCAAATTGGCGGCGGAGATCCGCGCCCGGATCGGCGATCCGCTCGACCCCGCGCACCGGTCGATAACGAATCGGTACTTCGACGGCAGCCCGGCGCACCCAGGCGCGTGGCCGTCGGACTGGAACTTATCGTACGAGCGAGTTCCGACGGACCCGCGAGGCGGGATAGTTTTGCTGCATGGCGCCAGCGACTCGCCTTACAGCATGCGTGCGCTCGCGGAGGCATTTGTTGAAGCAGGTCTCTATGTCATTGCGGCTCGCATGCCGGGCAACGGGACCATCCCTGGAGAGCTGACGACGGTCCGGCCCGAGGACTGGACCACAGTACCGCCGATGGCCGTGGCGCATGCCCGGCAGCAGATCGGGGACGGTAAGCCCGTCTACCTGGGAGGCTACTCGGCCGGTGCATCAGTCGCATTGAACTATGCGCTGGATGCCTTTGAAGACGAACAACTACAGCAGGTCGATGGGATTTTCATGTTCTCACCGGCTGCAGGGTTAACGGGTTTCGCCGCCTTCGCGCGCTGGGACTATTGGGTCAGCAAGTTGCCCGGTTTCGAGAAGTTCGCCTGGGTGAGTGTGCGGCCGGAATACGAGCCCTTCAAATACACCTCATTTGCGAAGCAGGCAGGACATCTGGTTTACGTTATCGCTTCGGGCAATCAGAGCCGCCTCGACAGTTTGAAGTCAACGGATCGGTGGCGGGACTTTCCGCCGGTGATCACGTTTCAATCCGTGGTGGACGGTACTGTCAGCGTTCCGGCGGTCCTCGATCTTCACCAGGCGCTGCCCAGTGGACGCAGCCAGCTGGTGTTGTTCGACGTTAACCGAAACAGTATCTACTCACCGTTTCTCCGCAACGACGGATCCGACGTGCTGCGCCGCATGGCGGAAGAAGACTGGAGCGGTGTGGATGTCACCATCGTGCGCAACCAGAAAGCTGACGACCGTAGCGTCGTCGCGAACCGCCGGTGTAGCGATAGCGCAGGTTGCCCAGCTCTGACCCCGCTGGAGTCGCAGTGGCCTCGGAACGTGTTCTCTCTCTCACACGTAGCGATACCGTTCCCACCCGACGATCCGCTGTATGGG
>JBPCXK010000655.1:0-4462 GCA_051008635.1 Gammaproteobacteria bacterium | reverse complement strand
GCGTGGAAAAGTCCGCCTCGCTTGTGCGCGACCGCCGGCTGAAAATTCTTGGTATTTTTGTACGAGATTTCAGTGGTAAGGTACTAACCCGCATTTCTCACCACGATGAAGAGCCCTCGCTTGATCTTTGATCCCACAACGCATTTTCTTCACTCGGAAATACGACCTGTATTCCGCTCCTTCAGAAAATGCGTTGTGAAATCAAATCTCTGCGCGATCATCTCGCCCCGTGGTGAGAAATGCGGGCTAAGTCTTCATTAGCGCCGTGAGGTGTTCGCCGATACAACGCGGCAGCATCTGCAGGTTGTAGCCCCCCTCGAGCAGCGAGATCAGCCTCGCACCGGCATGCTGATCCGCCATCTCCATCATACGTTCGCTCATCCAGCCAAAGAACCCGGTGCTCAGATTCATCTGCGCCAGCGGGTCGTCCTCATGTGCATCGAAACCCGCGGAGATGATCACCACTTCAGGCTTGAAGTCGTTGATCTTTGGCACAATGCGCTCCGTCCACGCAAGCTCATAGTCTGCATCCATCGAACCGGCCGACATTGGGCAATTCAGCGTAGCGCCCTGCCCGCGGCCTGTACCGGTCTCTGACGCAGCGCCAGTCCCAGGATAGTACGGATACTGGTGGGTGCTGATGTAGAGCACCGACGGGTCTGCCTCGAAAGTGTGCTGCGTGCCGTTGCCGTGATGGACGTCCCAGTCGAGGATCATCACCTTGTTCACACCGTGCTTGTGCTGCAGGTAGCGCGCAAGAATCGCAACGTTGTTGAACAGGCAGAATCCCATCGCCGCGTCCTGTTCGGCATGATGGCCGGGCGGCCGCACAAGCGCGAAGCCGTTGTCGACTTCGCCTGCCATGACCTTGTCCCCAAGTTCAAGCGCCGCGCCCGCGGCGAGCAGGGCAGTATCGAACGACTCCGGCGAAATCGCCACGTCGAGCACATCCAGATGCGAGTGGCCCGCACGGCACGCCGCTTGAGCGCGGGCGATGTATCCATCGCTGTGCACCTGCTGAATCCACTTGCGGTCGGCAGCGGCAGGCGCGAAGCGCGGCATGTCGCCGAACCACGGCTGCTGCTCCAGAAACTGCATTGCGCTCACCAGACGCGCGCTGGTCTCTGGATGTCCCTGACCTGTGTCATGTTCGAGAAAGGCGGAGTCGTAAACAAATCCGGTTGTCATGCTGTTCACTTTTTGGCCGCTGGATGGTGTGGCTATGACAATCCTTTTCGCCGTGATTTGCAAGCCGCCGCCGGCGCATCCAGGCGTGCTACTCTTTGGAGGCAATGAGGGAGTTGCAACGCAAGATCACCGTCGGTCCGGACACAAAGGTCTCGTCGGCATGGGCGGTACCCGGGAGCTACAAGGGTGATTCGGCGCTGATCCTCGCCCACGGCGCGGGCAAGGACATGCACGAACCGCTACTCAGCTTCGTGCACACCGAACTCGCGCGGCGCGGCGTGCTGACCGTCAAGTTCAACTTTCCTTACAAGGAGCGCGGCGGCAAGGCGCCGGATCGTCCGGCAGTGCTCGAAGCGACGTGGCGCGCGGTTATCGATGCCGTCAGGAAAGACGAGAAACTCGCGCCGTCGCGGTTGTTCATCGGCGGCAAAAGCATGGGCGGGCGTATCGCCTCGCATCTGGCGGCCGCCGACAATGCGTGCGACGGGCTGGTGTTTCTGGGTTACCCGCTGCATCCGCCGAACAAGACTGAACGTATTCGCGCAAATCATCTGACCGACATCGCCTGTCCAATGTTGTTTCTACAGGGCGATCGCGATGCACTGTGCAAGCTCGATCTGTTACGCCCGGTCTTGAAAGGACTCTCCGCCCGCGTAAGCTTGCATGTAATCGAGGGCGGCGATCACTCGTTCAAGGTGCTGAAACGGCTCGGCCGCGATGAGGCCGAAATCCGCGACGAGATCATCGACGTAACATCGCAATGGCTGACAAGTCATGACTGAGGCGGTAACGATCTACACTATCGGTCACAGCAATCGCGCGCTGGCCGCGCTTGTTAGCATGCTCACCGAATCCGGCGTCGAAACGCTGGTCGATGTGCGCGCGCATCCGGGCTCGCGCAGACATCCACAGTTCTCGCGCGAAAACCTGGAGGGCGCCACGCGGGGTGCCGCCATTCAATATCACTGGGCAGGCCGGCAGCTCGGCGGTATGCGCAAGCCGCTGATCGACTCGCCGCATCGTGCGCTACCCGATGCATTGCGCGGCTACGCCGACTACATGACAAGTGACACCTTTGCCAGGGCGGCCGCGCAGCTCATCGATCTCGCGGCGAAGGCGCCCCTTGCGGTCCTGTGCGCCGAGCGTCTACCCGAGCACTGTCATCGCTCGCTCATTTCCGATTACGTCAGCGTTCGCGGTGCTCGCGTGGTGCATCTGGTCGAGCTGGGCGCACGCCGCGAGCATGAGCTCAACGCCAACGCGCGCGCCACCCGTGGCGAAATCATCTACGATGGCAACACTCAGGGCGCGCTCGAGCTGTGAGCCTGGAGAACTATCCGCTAACACGGGCAGACTAATGTAAAACAACCGAGGACGGATCATGCTGTCGTTCAGAAAGAAACTCGAAATACCCGAAGCCACAAACGCGCTGCCCGGCCGCGACGAACCCATAGAGGTTCCTGAGACGCATTTCGTCAACGGAAACTCGATGAAACCACCGTACCCTGAAGGCATGGAGCTGGCGATGTTCGGCATGGGCTGCTTCTGGGGCGCGGAACGCGTGTTTTGGGAAGCATTTGGCGTGTTCGTCACAGCCGCGGGCTACGCGGCCGGGCATACGCCGAATGCAAGCTATCGCGAGGTCTGCTCAGGGCAGACCGGCCACAACGAAGTGGTGCGTGTTGTATTTGATCCGCAGGCCATAAGCTACGACCAGCTACTCAAACTTTTCTGGGAAGGCCACGACCCGACCCAGGGCATGCGCCAGGGCAACGATGTCGGCACCCAATACCGCTCCGGCATCTATACCTATGGCGAGGCGCAGATGAGCGCGGCGAAGGCATCGCACGAGGCTTATCGACAGGCACTAACCGCTAACGGCTACGACGCGATAACAACGGAAATTGTCGACGCACCGGAGTTCTATTTTGCCGAGGACTACCATCAGCAATATCTGGCGAAGAATCCGGGAGGCTATTGTGGACATGGCGGGACTGGGATTACGTGCCCGGTTGGATTAGCAACCTAGTCGGCCGGACAACAGTTTCCGGAACAGCGGCGAAATTCATATAAAATTAATGTAATCAGACAGATAAGCCGCAGCGCACGAAAACTCCACATGCATCCGACCGCCAGCGGCGTTATAATGGCCCCGCTAGCACCACGGAACGGCGCTGGTCCGGAGAACGACTACTCGCTCCAAAGCCAGCTAAAAGACTGATCTTGCTTGCCTATTCGAAGAACGCGTGGTGCCTTGGCGCACTGCGCGGACGAATTCCCCCAAGTGACTTTGCACACGGGTGCGTACTGACGCTTTCCGTCCGGTTTCGCTGGCGTACCCCGAAACCACTACACCAACACTGAAGCATATCCGCTCAGGGAGGTAACTCGATAATGAGCTTCTCGCAAGCCGCTCAAACAACGCCGGCGACACCCCATCGCCACGCCAAAGAGGACCTGCAAACCTATTACCGCCGCGTTCGCCAGGACACGGAAGACCTCTGCCGCCCGCTGGCGATCGAAGACTACTGTATTCAGACCGAGCCCTTCGTCAGTCCGACGAAGTGGCACATCGCACATATAAGCTGGTTTTTCGAAGCCTTTGTGCTGAAGCATTTCCAGCCCGCGTACCGCGAATTCAATCCGCGTTTCGATTACCTGTTCAACTCCTATTACGTTACGCACAGCCAGCCTTATCCGCGGCCGGAACGCGGTCTGTTGTCAAGACCTGCTGTTGACGAGATCTACCGTTATCGCGCACATGTCGACGACGCCATGCTCGAGTTGATTGATTCCGTTGACGACGATTTGTGGCAAGCGTTGTCGGATCGCGTGACTCTCGGGCTCAACCACGAGCAGCAACATCAGGAACTGATGCTCACCGATATCAAGCATGTGTTCGCGCGCAATCCCCTGCGCCCCGCTTATCGCGAGAACAATACGCTGGCGGACGGCGAATCGAAGCCCATCCGCTGGATCGAGTCCGACGGTGGTGTACGTAACGTGGGGCAGAGCAGCGATGATTTTTGCTTCGACAACGAAACCCCGCGGCATCGCGTGTTGACGGGTGCTCATGTGCTGGCCTCACGGCTCGCGACCAACGGCGAGTACATGGAGTTCATCGAGGCCGGCGGATACCGCGAGCCGGATCACTGGCTTGCCGATGGCTGGAGCACCGTGCGCCAGAACAAATGGGAAGCCCCGTCGTACTGGGAGCGACAGGACAACGAATGGTGGCAAATGACCCTGAGTGGTATGCGCCCGGTCCGCGAAC
>JBPCXK010000654.1:0-10005 GCA_051008635.1 Gammaproteobacteria bacterium | reverse complement strand
CGGCGAGGTCGTCTTGTGCGAAAACGTGCGTTTCAACGAAGGTGAAAAAAGCAACGACGATAATCTGGCAAGAAAAATCGCGGCGTTGTGCGACATCTTTGTTATGGATGCGTTTGGCACGGCCCATCGCGCGCAAGCGTCGACTCACGGCGTCGCCAAATACGCGCCTGTGGCGTGCGCGGGCCCGCTGCTGGCGGCCGAGCTGGAGGCGCTGGGCAGGGCGCTGGAAAATCCGGCGCGACCGGTGGTTGCCATCGTCGGCGGATCCAAGGTTTCGACGAAGCTTTTGGCCCTGGAATCACTTTCGCACAAGGTGGATCAATTGATCGTCGGCGGCGGCATTGCCAATACTTTCATACTCGCTGCCGGGTACGGGGTCGGCCAATCGTTGTGTGAGCCGGACCTGGTCGGCACAGCAAAAAGACTGACCGCCGACGCAGGCACTCGCGACGGCGAGATACCGCTACCAACGGATGTGGTGTGTGGAAAGGAGTTCTCGGAAGCCGCGAGGGCAACCTGCAAACCGGTGAATGAAGTGGAGCAGGACGACCGGATTATGGACATCGGTCCACGGACCGCCCGCCGGTTCGCAGAATATGTTCGCAACGCGGGTACTGTTGTCTGGAACGGTCCGGTCGGCGTTTTCGAATTCGATCAGTTTGGGGAGGGCACTCGTGCGCTGGCCCTGGCAGTCGCGCAGAGCGAGGCGTTTTCGATTGCCGGTGGCGGCGATACGCTGGCCGCGGTTGACAAGTACGGCGTCGCCGACGAGGTCTCGTACATTTCGACGGGCGGCGGTGCGTTCCTGGAGTTCCTGGAAGGCAAAAGACTGCCCGCCGTGGAAATTCTCGAGCAGCGCGCCGCCCAGTGAAGGTCCCCGCCTGATCGTGCCCAGGCGCACGAAAATAGTCGCCACGCTCGGACCGGCCACCTCGGGTCGTGAACAGATCGAGGCCCTGCTCGTGGCCGGCGTCGATGTGTTTCGCATCAATTTTTCCCACGGCAAGGCAGCCGATCATCGCGAGCGTGTCAAGCACATTCGCGACGCCGCGCAGCACCGTGGGCGCGGTGTGGGGATTCTCGGAGATTTGCAGGGCCCCAAGATTCGTATCGCCCGCTTCGCGGATGGCGCCGTCTCCTTAAACGCAGGTGATGAATTTGTCCTTGATGCGGAACTGGATGCGGACGGCGGCACGCAGCGGCAGGTGGGGCTTACGTACGCGCAGCTTCCGCAGGACGTGCGGCCGGGAGATACGCTACTGCTGGACGATGGGCGTGTCGTGCTCGACGTCGACAAGGTCGCGAAATCGCAGATTCATACACATGTGCAAGTCGGCGGGGCACTGTCGAACAACAAAGGCATAAACCGTCTGGGTGGAGGGTTGTCAGCCCCAGCCATCACCGATAAGGATCGCGCGGACGTCGAACTCGCCGCCGAGATCGGCGTCGACTATCTCGGCGTATCTTTTCCGCGCAACGCCAAAGATATCCTCGAAGCACGCGCGTTGCTGACTGCACGAGGCTGTGAGGCGGGCATCGTCGCCAAGATCGAGCGCGCTGAATCGCTCGATGTGATCGACGAGATCATCGCCGTATCAGACGCTATCATGATCGCGCGCGGTGATCTCGGCGTGGAGATCGGCGACGCCGAGTTGCCGTCCGTACAAAAGGATCTCATTGCCAGGGCTCGCGAACAAAATCGCATCGTGGTTACTGCCACGCAGATGATGGAGTCGATGATCAACAATCCATTGCCGACGCGGGCAGAAGTGTCCGACGTTGCCAATGCCGTGATCGATGGCACGGACGCGGTCATGCTATCGGCGGAGACCGCGATCGGCGAGCATCCGCCGAAAGCCGTCGAGGCCATGGATCGCGTTTGCCGCTCTGCGGAAAAAAACGACAAGGTCACGCACTCGGATCATCGTATCGACAGCGTTTTCCAGCGCGTCGATGAAGCAATCGCGATGGCGACCATGTATACCGCAAACCACCTCGCCGTGCGCGCCATCGCCGCGCTCACCGAGTCGGGCGCGACGACTTTATGGATGTCGAGGATCGGTTCGCTTATTCCGATCTATGCCCTGACCCGGCATGACAGCACCTGTGGCACGGTCAGCCTGTGTCGCGGTGTCTACCCGGTAAAGCTCACGACACTGCACACGGATTACAATGAAGCTAATCGAGTTGCAGTGGAGATGCTGCTCAAGGAGGGCGTGGTGACAATCGGCGACCTCGTGGTCATCACCAAAGGCGATCTGATGGGTACTGGCGGCGGTACTAACGCAATGAAGATTGTGCGCGTAGGACAGTTGGTGGAGAAATGAGCGAGAGTTAACCCGCATTTCTCACCCCGATGACGGCGCCGCTTGATCTTTGAATCCACAACGAATTTTTTTCACTCGGAAATACAGCCCGTATTCCACTCGATCAGTAGTGCCTTGTGAATTCAAAATCTCGGCGCGATCATCTCGCGCCGTGGTGAGAAATGCGGGTTAACTACTCCTTCTCCCGCGGTAATTCTCTTTTAATTCCTTTTTCGTCCACCGCGACATAGGTCAACCGTGCATCGGCAACCTTGACGCATTCGATCTGCGTCGGGTTCCGCTGCGCGTAGACGTCAATATCAACCCCGATCGATGTGCGCCCGACATGGCCGATATTGGCGTAGAGGCTCAGCATGTCGCCAACGTGGACGGGCTCGTGGAACTGGATTGAGTTCACCGCTACGGTCACCACGCGCCCTTTGGCGAGCATGACAGCCGGTATGCTGCCGGCGATGTCGATCTGCGACATCGTCCAGCCGCCGAATATATCTCCGCCGGAGTTGGTGTGTGCAGGAGTAGCTGGAACGCGCAGCACTGGGGAGCGGCCTGCAGGTAAGCCGTGGTCGATATCAATCATGTTTGGTCACCCACCGGGTTTGGTGACGCCAAATCGGCGTCAACTGTTTGATGTTCGGAGCCGGTCGCAGAGCGCCGCTGCAGCCGGCGCCTCGAAAAAAGTGCGAGTCAGCCCACATTTCGCTAATATATACATGTCGGGAGCAGCGTGGGAACACGCTGGGGGCGTGGGCCACGTGTGTTCAACAATGACCGCAACTACCGAGATTTCCTTACACAAATTTCCGCTGACCGAGGACGTGATCGCCCGCAAGCCGGTCTATTCGCCGGCCGAGCGTGACGTCCATATCGACGACATCAAGCGCCTGCTCAAGCAGCACGACGCCGTGCTGGTCGCACACTACTACACCGATCCGGATTTGCAGATCATCGCGGAGGAGACGGGCGGCTATGTTGCGGACTCGCTCGAGATGGCGCGTTTCGGTAACCGCCATCCTGCGGGCACCCTGATCGTCGCCGGCGTGCGCTTTATGGGCGAGACCGCCAAGATACTGAATCCGGAAAAACGCGTGCTGATGCCGACGCTCGAAGCCGAATGTTCGCTCGATCTCAGCTGCCCGGCCGACGAATTCAGCGCCTTTTGCGATGATCACCCGCACCGCACGGTCGTCGTCTACGCGAATACGAGCGCACAGGTCAAGGCGCGCGCGGATTGGGTCGTGACCTCCAGTATTGGTCTGCGCGTGGTCTCACACCTCATGGATGAAAATCAGAAAATTCTATGGGCGCCCGATCGGCATTTGGGCCGCTACATCGAGAAGTTGAGTGGTGCCGACATGCTGATGTGGCGGGGCTCTTGCGTCGTGCACGAGGCATTCAGGGCCAGTGAGCTGCGTAAGCTGACGGAGCGCCATCCCGATGCGGGCGTGCTCGTGCACCCGGAATCTCCCGAAGACGTGATCGCGCTGGCAGATGCGGTTGGCTCAACCACATCGCTGATCAACGCGGCGCGGGACTTGCCGCACAGGAAATTTACTGTCGCAACCGATACCGGCATCTTCCACAAGATGCGACAAGCTGCTCGCGGCAAGACATTTATTGAAGCACCGACTGCTGGCGAGGGCGCAACGTGCAAAAGCTGCGCGCATTGCCCATGGATGGCGATGAACGGGCTGCACAATTTAATCCAGGTGCTTGAGACCGGCGCCAACGAGATTGAGGTGCCGGAGGACGTGCGGATCAGGGCCTTGCGTTCCACGCAACGCATGTTGGAGTTTACCCGAAACTGATTCGACCGGGCTCCGCTGGATGGACGCAGGACACAAACGGGCGCAAACGCCGAGGCAGGGCGCGCTACAACAAACTAACGACGGCTTTGTTTAAAGTCGTAAAACTTCAGGGCTGAACATGGCATCTGTAGTGAAAAGCGAATCACCGGCTGCGTACTCTATGGATGTGTTCATCCGTTTGCTGAAGAGTCTGCCCAGCAACCGCATTCGCCAGCTCCCGCTGGACAGACTTCCGCCCGAGATCCCGCAAGGTATCATCAACGAGGTGCCGGTTTCCTCGCGTGGAGCCGTTGAGGAGCTGTTGCTGGCCGCCAATGTCTTTCAGCTCAAACGGCGACGGGAGGATCTGGATCGATACGGCGACGACATCGTCGCCGCGCTCGATGCCGCCAACAGACCCGGGAAATCAGCCAACGTCAAGGTCTTCGAAAACAAGATCCTCATGATCGTGCAGATGCTGCGCGAGGCCCAGGAGCAGGGTCAGGCGATCAGTACCGACTTGCTGGAGAGCAACGTGCTTCACATCAATCGTCTGTTGATCGACATTCGCAGCGAGAATGCGGGAATTCTCAGGGACAAAAGTCTGATCGAGCGCGGCGAACCGATCGATCTGGAGGACGAACGGCGTTTTCAAAAGGCCGCCAAGCGGCTGGAGTCGAGAGCGACCACGCTTGGTAAGGCCCTCACCGAGTACTACGTTTTACGCCTCAAGATTCTGGCTCGCGCAATTTTCGACAAGCACAAAGAGGTAACGAAGAACAAGGCCGCAGAGGCCACGTTGATGGACGAGATCATTGAGCTGCGCGGAAGGCTCGAATCCTCCCAAGCGCTATGGCGACGCGCGTTGAACAAGGAAAAAACAAAACAAGACTACGAAAAATTGCAGTCTCGCATTACCGGTCTCGCGAAGGAACTCAGCACAATTGAGGTAGTTATCGCCGAAAAAGACCTCACAGCGTGGCTCGACGCCATTGTCGACGCAAGCCTCAATCCCCAGTCCGTTATCCGCGCCGAGCGCCTGATCGGCGCGGCACGGGCTTCGTTGTATGTTTTACTGCAGAAGTTTTGCCTGTCGCAGGAGAACTCCGCCTTGCAGATCGCGCAGAATCCGTTCCTGCAAATCGATGCCGAGCAGGCGATCAGGTTTATGCTTCGCTCGGAGCAATTTATCCTCGAATACTTCGCCAACAAGAAAAAGGACGATTCCGCGTTGCTGAGCGGCGCCGCCAGAGTAAAGATCGAAGATCTGGACCGGCTGGAAAGAGAGATCCTCGACGAACTAAAACGCAGCACGAAGCTGCACCGTCAGAAGATACAAAGCTAGACAGTGTGCAAGTCGGCGCCGTTGTTCAGCCAGGTCGCCCACTGTGCGTGAATTGACACGTCCACCCCGTCTCTCGCCGCCTGTTTTTGCAGATAGGCCTGCATGTCATGTAGCAACTCGGCGTCCATCAGGTCTGGTTGCGCGGACAGCAGACTGTGTAGCGCCCTGTACAGGAGTTTGAGTTCCTGCAACGGATATTGGTCGAGTTTTTTCATGGCGCGAATATGCAGAGCCTGATTCGTATTATTGGGCCTGCTTTGATTACTGGCAAGCGTTGCTGCCAGAGCGAACTTGCGGGCTGGCCGTCAGCTACCCGGTCGACCTGTAAGTTTTTCGCGCAGCCTTGCCAGGCCGTCATCCAAGCCAAGCTTGAGATGGTTGTTGCCGAATACCAGCACCGGATAGACTTTGGCGAGCAAGGACGGCAGCTGCTGCGCCACCCTGCCGGCTTGGCCGACCCGTAGCAACATCACTGCCTCATCGATTGTCAGCGGTTTCGGCGCGATGGTTCGAGTCTCGTGGTCAGCCGCCGCTTGCTCGCGGATCACGAGCCGGTTCCCACCCTGGCTAATCGCCGCGCGCAAGCGATCTTCCGCAAGGTGCACGACTGTCTGAAAATTCGCGCTCTCCTCTTGCCGCCGCGTCACCACGCCTGCGCTGGCGGAAATGCGGAAGCGGGTGTCGCCGAGCCGGTAGACGGTTTTGTAGATTAGCTGGACGATGCGCCCGGCAACGGCCCGCGCCCTGCCTTCATCGGCGCCAGGCATCATCAGCGCGAACTTGGCGGTGCCGATGCGAGCCAGATTGTCTTCCTCGCGCACGCATGCCCCGATAGTGCGGCTGACGTTCACGAGCACCTTGTTGGCGATTTGTTGCCCCTGTCTTTGCACAAGCGCGTCAAACCTATCGATGTCGATCCGTAACACCGACAATGGGCTATGCTGGCGCACCGCAAAGGCGAGCAGCTCGGGGCCATGCTGCTGAAAATAACGGGCGTTAGCAGCACCGGTGAGCGGGTCTATCGTGCTCTCCTCCGTAAGCGTCTTGCGCGCGCTGTGCAACTGTCTGGTGGTGTCATGATGTTTCGCGTGCGCCTGGGCCCGCGCAATCAGCTGCACAGAGTCGAATGGTTTTGAGATGAAATCGGTCGCGCCTAACGCAATGGCCTGCTGTTTGATCTTCTCGTCGTCTTCATGCCCCGTGATGATGATGACCGGCAACTGGGATATGCGCGGATCGCTGGAAGCGCGGATTTGGCGCAGCAATTCGAAACCGTTGGTGTTGGGCATCATCAAATCGGCGAACACGACCTGAATGGCTTCGTCGTCAGAAATGAACTCCCAGCCGATATCGCCATCGTCGGCCACGAGAATATCGAACTTGTCTGCGAGCAGTCGGGAGATCGCTTTGCGCATCATCCTGGAGTCGTCGATTACCAGGATGCGCGGCTTGGCAAGGGCCAGGTCCTCTTGCTGCCTGATGGAGTGAATCGCGGCCATACGAGCTTAGCTGTGGGCGGGGGGGAAACGTATAGCACAGATCAAACATCAGCGCAAAAATGATAAAGGGTATCCTAAATAAGGCTTTCTACTGTAAAAACTTCAGACGCCGGCTGCAGCGCGTGAGGCCCGTCTGCGGTCGCCTTCGGTCAGGAGTTTCTTACGTAAGCGCAGACTACTGGGCGTGACCTCCACCAGTTCGTCCTCGTTGATGAACTCCAACGCCTGTTCCAGACTCAGCGTGAGCGGCGGCGTGAGGATGACATTCTCGTCGCTACCCGCGGCGCGGATGTTGGTGAGCTGCTTGGCTTTGAGCGGGTTGACCACCAGATCGTTGTCGCGCGCATGGATGCCCACGACCATGCCTTCGTACACCTCGGCGCCCGGCCCGATAAAAAGGTTGCCGCGATCCTGCAAATTGAACAACGCATAGCCCAACGCCTTGCCGTTGCCGTTGGAGATCAACACGCCGTTACGCCGCTCGCCGGCACGGCCCGGCTTGTGTGGCCCGTAGTGATCGAACACATGATGCATGATACCGGCGCCCGATGTGGCGGTCATGAATTCACTTTGTATGCCGATGAGGCCGCGCGACGGCATGACGTAGTCCAGCCGCACGCGCCGCTTTCCATCCGGCATCATATCCACCAGTTCCCCCCGGCGTTCGCCGACTATCTCCATTACTGCGCCCTGGTGCATCTCGTCGATGTCCATGGCAACGGCCTCGTAAGGTTCGTGTGAGATGCCATCGATCTCGCGTAGCACCACTTGAGGGCGCGAGACCGCCAGTTCGAAACCCTCGCGACGCATGTTCTCGATCAGAATGCCGAGATGCAGCTCGCCACGGCCGTAAACGTTGAACCTGTCCGGGTCTGCGGTAGGCTCGACTCGCAGGGCGACGTTGTGCAACGCTTCGCGCTGCAGGCGCTCGGCCAAGACACGGCTGCTGACGAAGCGGCCATCGCGCCCGGCAAAGGGCGATGTGTTTACGCGAAAGCCCATGCTCATCGTTGGTTCGTCGACGGTCAGCAGCGGCAGGCCTTCGACCCATTGAGGGTCGCACAGCGTGTCGGAGATCTGAAGCTCGCCAAGCCCCGTGACACCAATGATGTCGCCTGCGCGCGCCTGCGAGACCTCCCGGCGGTCGAGGCCGTTGAAGCCGAGAATCTGTAATATGCGCCCGCTGCGAACGTTGCCGTCACGGCTGGCGATCTTCACTGCGCAGTTAGTTTGTAACTCGCCGCGCGAGATGCGGCCAATACCGATGACGCCTACGAAGGTGTTGTAGTCGAGCGCGCTGATTTGCATCTGCAGGGGCCCGCCGGCATCGACGGCCGGCGCGGGGACGTGATCGATGATGGCTTGTAGCAATGGTTCCATATCGCCGCTCTCAGCGTTCGGATCGAGACTGGCGTAGCCGCGCAGAGCCGAGGCGTACACAACAGGGAAATCGAGTTGCTCGTCACTCGCACCCAGACGATCGAACAGATCGAAAGTCTGGTTCAAAGCCCAGTCGGGCCGGCTGCCGACGCGATCGATTTTGTTGATAACCACGATAGGCCTGAAGCCCTGCGCGAACGCTTTTTGGGTTACGAAGCGGGTTTGCGGCATCGGACCTTCCACCGCGTCAACCAGTAGCAATACCGAGTCCACCATCGACAGCACGCGCTCCACCTCACCTCCGAAGTCGGCGTGTCCGGGCGTATCGACAATATTTATTCGGTGGCCGTGCCATTCCAGCGCGGTGTTCTTCGCAAGGATCGTGATGCCGCGTTCTTTCTCGAGCGCATCGGTATCCATTGCGCGCTCGGGTAGCACCGCGCGCTCGTCGAGCGTGCCTGATTGTTGTAGCAGCTTGTCGACCAACGTGGTCTTGCCGTGGTCGACATGCGCAATGATCGCGATGTTACGGAGCCTTGGAGACGACATTTTATCTGCGAGCTGGCTGCGAACCAGTCAATCGGTCCGGCCCGACGGAGTTGCTGGAGAGCTGATTCAGGAGCGCGCGACGTTTGCCCGCGCACAGGTCATACTTACAAGCGGTGGACTCGACGGCGCTGGCGTGAGATCGAGATAGTCATGCTTACCCATGTTGACGACCACGGCGGTGGCGATTGCGCCGGTCAACGCCGCCAACAAGTAGGCGATCAACAGTGCGGTCGGCGGCATACGGATCAGGATAAAAAAGAGCAAGGTACTCACAAACACAAACACGAGGTAGGCAAACCAGTACATCGGCGTTGCCAGGTCGCCTAATCCCTCGTATGCGCTCAGAAACGGCCGGCCGGCATCGTTCAGTGTCAGCCACACGCCGGCAATCCCCAGGATCGATAGAATCAGAATGTGAGCGGTGCCACGGGTGATCATGGATGCGCATTGTAAGAGTAGCCGCCATGAAGTGGAAGTTTGGAATGCGCCCGCCGAAGCCGCAAGCGCGTTACTTACACCAGCTTTTCACACTGAGCTCCGCTTTTCGGGTCGCCTGCGTCCGTTCTTCATCCGTGTAGGCGACCCGCTCGCCCTTGTCATCCAGGCGGTACAGGTAGGAAGCGTCCTGGATTTGCGCCAGATGATCCCTGGCAACGTTGCAATTGCGTTTAGCTATCTCTTTATTTTGCTTTTCTTTTTCGGCCGCCTCTCGTGCCTCACGGCGTTCTTCGTCATAGATCTGCAACAATCGATTCTGCCGCTCCCTGCGCTGGGCCTCGCTCGCTGACGGCGCCGCTGTGTCGGACGACTTGACTTCGATCTGTTCGGAAGCCGCACCGTTCGGGCGGTCACCGTAGTGGACGTTGCCCTCGCTATCCGTCCATTTGTAAACCTGTTTTGCATCTACGCACGCGGTGGCGACCAGCAGTATCACAGCAAAGGCTCGCACTTGCTTGTCTTCCCTAGCCCGGCATAGCCGGAATCAAAACTTGCGCCCCTCAACGGCGGACTTTACCACCCCTTGCCCACCGCAACGCCGGCGTTTGAGGCGCGCGGCCGTGGACAAGGCGTGGAAAAGTCCGCCTCACCCCGGCGCGACCGCCGGTCGAGAAATTCTTGGT
>JBPCXK010000653.1:0-2833 GCA_051008635.1 Gammaproteobacteria bacterium | reverse complement strand
AACGGGTGATATGCCCATACAACCGCAGGCGGCTTACACCGCCGTCCGGAAAGATGTTGAGGCGCACATGGGTGACAGGACCGATCTCACGGACTTCATCAACGAAGTTGTGTTGTCGATCCATCTCGAGCTTGACCTCGGGCAGCAACATGTCCCAATACAGGCTTTGCGTCGCAATCACGTCCACGCTGCCGCCTTTGACGTAAGCGGCCTGGATCGAAGCCTGATCCGGGTAATTGCCCTTGAAGTGGGCTGTGTCGATTTCGACCTTCTTCACCACGCCAGCGTGACCTAGCGCGAGCACCGCCCAATCGTGGCCGGGCTGACGGCGCCGTGCCGTTTCCCAGCCGTCACCCATATTGGCTGCACGCCCCGGAGCGTTGAGATTGTGCATGCTGCCGAAGTGCTCGTCGTTGCACACCAGCGCCCGCCCGCCGTTGTCGAGGGCAACCAGGTCAATGTTCCGCCGTGGGTCGACATGCCCCCAGTCGGGCCGGATCTCGCCAAACACGCGCAACCGGGCGATTCCTCCGTCCGGATATATATTGACGCGCAGGTGAGTGTAGCGGCGAGGGTTGTGGATCGGAAAATAATGATGCGCGTCGCCCGCCAGGCGCACCGACGGCAGGATTTCTTCCCAGCTTGCGCTGGCCGCGGGCACTTCGCTGTCGACAGCACAGGCGTCAATTGAGGCCGAGGGTGGAAAATTACCGGTGAAGTGCGTGGTATCGATGTCGACCCCCTTGATCTCACCGGCCGCGCCCAGCTTGATGACGCAATAGTCGTGCCCCGGATCGCGCCTGCGGCGGGTTTCCCAACCGTCCATCCACTTGCCGTGATCATCGAACTTGTCGGCAATGAACACGGGGGCCTGCGGGTCGATCAGGCGCTCCCTGGCGGCGAAAAATTCGTCGCTGGCAAAGACCACCGCCGTGCCGAGGCGCGGCTGTGTCAGGTCTATCCACTGCCGAAACGGATTGTCGTTCAGAGCGCCATCAGCCACGGTTGCAAGTCTCACACTGTTGCTGGTGCATGGGCGATCGCTGCTGGCGCCGCCCGGCAATCTTGTGAATCTCATATGGCGCCTTCGAAAAAAGACGTCCTGTGCTCACGATGTCTCCCCCCAACCCGGCATAGCCGGAACCAACGGCGGACTTTACCACCCCTTACCCACCGCAACGCCGGCGTTTGAGGCGCGCGGCCGTGGACAAGGCGTGGAAAAGTCCGCCCCACTCCGGCGCGACCGCCGGTCGAGAAATTCTCGGTCTTTTTGTCCAAAATTTCACTGGTAAGGTACTAACAGCATATCATTCGGCCCTGGCGCCGCCCTTGAACCACTGGTCGAGCAGCGCGCGTTCGTCGTCCGTGATCCGGGTCAGATTAGCGATCGGCATGGCCTGGGTGACGACGGTCTGCTGATGAATCTGAACAGCCTGGGCGACGATCTGCGCGGACGTATCAAAGACCACACCATTAGGCGGCGCGGTGAACCCGGGTTGGGTCGGGGTCACGGCATGACAGCCCGCGCAGCGCGCCTCGACGATCGTTTGCACCTGAGCGAAGATCTTTGCGGTGCCGGCCCGGGCAGGGGCGGTGTCCGTCAGCTTGGGCGCAATGGCCAATGAGACCGCCAGCAGCAGCAGCGCCGCGGCGCCGATCGGAACCGGTGACGCGCTGCCCTTGTGGCGGGCGACGAAGTACACACGAATCAGCGCGCCCGCAAGCGAGATCGCAACGAGAATCAACCAGTTGAACGCGTGACCGTAGGTCATCGCGTAGTGGTTGCTGATCATCACGAACAGCACCGGCAGCGTGAAATACGTGTTGTGCACGGAACGCTGCTTGCCTCTGAGGCCGTGGCCGGGATCGGGCGTACGGCCTTCCCTGGTGGCGTTTACGAGCTCCCGCTGTCCGGGAATGATCACAAAAAACACGTTGGCCACCATGATGGTGCCGAGCATGGCGCCGTAGTGGATGAAGGCGCCGCGGCCGCTGAAGAGCTGGCACAATCCCCAGGCGGCAAAGACCGCCAGCACGAAAATCACGAGACCCAGAGCGGTTTCATGGTTTCCGAGTGCTGACTTGCACAGCAGATCATAGATGGTCCAACCGGCAACGAGCGTAACCACGCTGATGCCAATCGCCAACGGTTTACTGAGGTCCGCAACGGTGCTGTCTATCAGATAGACTTCTGCACCGTACCAGTAGACCAGCGCGAGCAGAAAAATCCCGGACAACCAGGTGGCGTACGCTTCCCACTTGAACCAATGCAACGTTTCGGGAAGGACCGTTGGTGCTACACGATACTTCTGCGCATGGTAAAAGCCACCACCATGCACCGACCATACTTCGCCGCCCACGCCTTTGTCGGCGTCCTGTGAGTCTTTGACCGGCAACAGATGGTTGTCGAGCCAGACAAAATAAAACGATGCGCCGATCCAGGCGATGCCGGTGATGAAGTGCACCCAGCGGCCCAGCAGGCTCAGCCAATCGACGACATAGGCTTCCACCAGGCTGTTATCTCAAAACAAAAGTCAACGCACAGCCGCGAAGACGCAGAGCAACCTTTTTCGGACAAGGCTGTGCGCCTTCGCAACTTCGCGCCTCTGCGTTCATCTGGCGAAGAACTCAACGGCTACTTCGGCAGCTTTCCCTGTACGCCTTCGACGTAATATTCCATCTTCAACAGATCCTCGTCGCTGATGGTCGCGCCATCGGCAATCGCGGCGTTACCGTCCTGGTCTTTGACCGGACCCTGAAACGGATGAAACTCGCCGTTTTTGATGGCCTCCTCCGTCCTGGCAACCAAATCCGAAACCTCCTGCGGCACGGC
>JBPCXK010000652.1:0-10815 GCA_051008635.1 Gammaproteobacteria bacterium | reverse complement strand
GCGTTCACCTTCGCAACTTCCAGCGCATCCCGTGAGACGTCGGTGGCGATGAGTTCCCAGTCCGGCCTTTCATGCGCCAGCGCCAGCGCGATGGCGCCGCTGCCCGTCCCGAGGTCGGCGACGCGTGCCTCGTGTGCCGGTAAACACCTCAAAGCCAACTCCACCAGCAACTCTGTTTCCGGGCGGGGCACCAGCACGCCACGCGAGACCGAGAGGGGCAGGGACCAGAACTCCTTTGTGCCGCAAATATAGGCAATTGGTTCGCCATTTGCGCGGCGTTCAGTAAGTGTGGAGAACGCTGTTATCTCGCTTTGCGCGAGCCGCTGCTCCGGGTGTGCGAAGAGATAAGTCCTTTGCCGCCGCAACGCATGGCCGAGCAGCACCTCGGCGTCCAGACGCGGTGTGTCGCTCACCGGGCCAAGCAGTCGCGTGGCCTGTGCCAGCTCGTGCTGTACGGTAGTGGTCATCAATCCGAGATAGCTGCCAGCAGATCGGCCTGATGCTCGCTGATCAGCGGCCCGATGATCTGATCGAGCTGGCCCTCCATGACCTCGCCGAGCTTGTAGAGCGTCAGGTTGATGCGGTGATCGCTGACGCGGCCCTGCGGAAAGTTGTAAGTGCGGATCCGCTCCGAACGGTCTCCGCTGCCGACGAGGTTGCGGCGTGTCTCGGCCTGTTCCGAGATGCGTTTGCTGCGCTCGGTCTCCAACAGGCGCGACTGCAGCAGCGACATGGCGCGTGCGCGGTTTTTGTGTTGTGAGCGCTCGTCCTGACACTCGACCACGATGCCTGACGGCGCGTGCGTGATGCGCACCGCCGAGTCGGTCTTGTTGACGTGCTGGCCGCCGGCGCCAGAGGCGCGGTAGGTGTCGATACGCAAATCGGCCGGATTGATCTCGATATGGTCGACGTCGTCGATCTCGGGCATGATTGCCACGGTCGCAGCCGAGGTGTGGATACGGCCCTGAGATTCGGTCTCCGGTACGCGCTGTACGCGGTGTGCGCCGGATTCGAACTTGAGCCGAGAGTAGGCGCCCTTGCCGATCATGCGGGCGATGATCTCCTTGAAACCGCCGTGCTCACCTTCGCTCTCGCTGAGCATCTCGATCTGCCAGCCGCGCAGCTCGGCGTAGCGCGAATACATGCGAAACAAATCGCCCGCGAAGATCGCGGCCTCGTCACCGCCCGTGCCGGCGCGTATTTCAAGAAACACGTTACTGTGGTCGTGTGGATCTTCAGGCAATAACAGCACCTGCAACTCAGACTCCAGACCTTCGAGATTGTCATTCAGGCGCGCAACCTCGTCCTGCGACAGAGCGCGAATATCGGGGTCGTCGTCACGTGACATCTCCTTTGCCTCTTCGAGCTCGGCCTGGGTCTTGCGAAAGGCGTCGAAGGTTTTCGCCACGGGATCGAGCTGCGCATATTCTTTGGACAAGTCGCGGAACTGATTTTGATCGGACATGATCTGCGGGTCAGCCAACAGCACCGTGATTTCCTGGTGCCGCCCCGTGATATGGTCGAGCTTGTTGCGGATGGACTCCTTCATGCGTCTTCGTCCGGCAGGCTCAGCAGCGTGCGCGCCGCCTTGATCAACTCGTCGTGACCTTCCTTACCGGCCTGGTTCAGCGCTTGCGTGGGCGCGTGGATCAGCTTGTTGGTCAGCGTGTGGGCCAGATATCGCAATACGTCTTCGCTGTTGTTGCCCTGTGCCAGCATGCGTTGCGCCTTCGCCAATACCGCATGCTGTTGCGCCTTCGCCTGCTGGCGGTAAGCGCGGATCGTCCCGACTGCGTTCCGTCCGCGCAACCATCCCATGAATCGTTCGACCTGCGCGCCGATGATTTCGTCGGCCTGCATGGCGGCGGCGCGCCGTGATTGCAGGTTGTCCTCGATCACCTGCTCGAGATCATCGATGGTATAGAGATAGACGTCGCGCAGCTCGCCAACCTCGGGCTCGATGTCGCGTGGCACGGCGATATCGACCATGAAAACCGGGCGGTGTTTGCGCCGTTTCAGCGCGCTCTCCACCGCGCCCTTGCCGAGTATCGGCAGTTGGCTGGCCGTGGAGGAGATGATGATGTCGGCCTTCGGCAAGGCCTCGGCGATCTCGGCGAGGGCCACAGCCTCGGCGTTGAAACGCGCCGCCAGCGCGCGGGCGCGCTCCACACTGCGGTTGGCAATGACAATCTGCGCGATGCCGTTCCCCCGCAGGTGTGTAGCGGCCAGTTCAATGGTCTCGCCCGCCCCGATCAGCAGCACGGTGTGTTGGGCGAAATCCGCGAAAATTTGCCGCGCCAGGCTGACGGCCGTGGAAGCGACCGAGACCGGGTTGGCGCCGATGGCCGTATCGCGCCGGACCTGCTTGGCGACTGAGAACGCGTGCTGAAACAAGCGCCCAAGCGTACGGCCCATGGTGCCGGCCCGATTTGCGTCCTGATACGCCGATTTGAGCTGACCCAGAATCTGCGGTTCGCCGAGCACCAGCGAATCGAGCCCGCAGGCGACACGTAGCGTATGCCGCACGGCGTGCTGATCGTGGTATTGATACAGGTAGTTCGACATCTGCGCCGTGGGCAGGCGATGATAATCGCCGAGCCAGCCAATCACGCCGGCGTTGTGGCCGGGCCCCTGCAAGTGACAGTAGAGTTCGGTGCGATTACAGGTGGAAAGAATCGCCGCCTCATCCACGCCCTGCACGCGGGCCAGCCCATGCAGCGCCTCGGGGATGCGCTCGGGCGGGAAAGCCACCTGTTCGCGCATGCTCAGCGGGGCCGATTTGTGGCTGATGCCGATGGCTGCCAGAGATTCCATGGTCATATGGGGATCGATGCTGTGGGGGATAATGCCGCGATCGTGTAAAATACAGGGCTAACAATGCGTATGATTTACTGTCTATTCGTAAGGACCCCGACAAACGTGGCCATGTTGCGGACAAATTACCCCAGGAAGGTCGGTATGGTACCGCGGCGGCAGGGGATATTTTAGAAAACGGACTGAAGTGATGCAAAGAGTGGTTTTGACAAATGGTCGGCTGTTCGCGCTTTTCCTGTCGCTGGGGACGCTCCACGGCTGCGCGAGCGTGGCGACTCAGGGCGAGCCGGCGGGAGAGCCGCTCGGCGACGACACCCGCATCGGCGACTATGTCGATGGTGGGTCGGACGCAACTGCGGACCTCATGTTTGAGCTGTTGGCCGGAGAGATCGCGGGACAGCTCGGCAATGTCGACGAGGCCGCGGAACATTATCTGGAAGCCGCCAAACGTAGTTCCGATCCGCAGGTCGCCGAGCGTGCCGCGCGTATTGCCCAATTCGGCGGTAACACCAAACAAGCCCTGAAGGCTGCCAGGCGCTGGGTCGAGCTCGACCCGGACAACGCGCAGGCGCACCAAACGCTCGCGCTTCTCCATGTAAGCGATGGCGCGCTGGAAAAATCCCTGGCGCCGTTCGACCGCATCATCGAGATCGCGGACGAGAACGGCCGCAACGGGTTCCTGATTATCGGCCCGGAGCTCGATCGCGAGCAGGACAAGGAAAAGGCATATCGCGTCATGCAGATGCTGGTCGAGCGTCATCCCGACAACGCCTACGCGCATTTCGCGGCCGCGAACCTGGCGTTCCGTGCGAAGGAATACGACGCGGCCCTGGAGGCCGCGGATCGGGCGCTCGCGATCAAATCCGATTTGCTCGACGCCAAGGTCGTGCGCGCGCGCGTGCTGATGGCATTGGAGAGGAAAGAGCAGGCGATCGCCGAGCTGGAGTCTGCCGTGGCTGCGGCGCCGGATAACACTGAGCTGCGCACGGCCTACGCGAGAATGCTGGTACAGGCGGAGGACTTCGAGAAGGCGCGCGAAGTATTCGGCGAGCTTGTCGAGGAGCGTCCGGACGATGCGGATCTGGTGTTTACGCTCGGTGTGCTCAACATGCAGCAGAAGTACTACAAGGACGCCAGCGCTAACTTCTTCGAGCTGGCCCGAATGTCGCAGCGTGAATCAGAAGCGCACTATTACCTCGGACGCATCGCCGAGGAGCAGGAGCAACATCGCAAGGCGAAAGACTGGTACGAAAAGGTTGGGGACGGCGACTACGAGCTCGACGCCCAGCTCCGCATCGCCGATATGCACTACGAGCTCGGCAGCCTGGAGCGGGCTCGAGATCACCTCAAGGAGTTGCGTGATGAGACCAGTGACAACCAGCGGCTGGTGAGCGTCTATCTTGCCGAGGGGCAGCTACTGCGCAAGGCCGAGCAGTTCGAAGCCGGCATGGATCTCTACAATCGCGCCCTGACCGAGCAGCCCAGCAATGAAGATCTGCTGTATGCGCGGGCCCTGATGGCGGAGCGGCTGGACCGGCTGGATCTGCTGGAGGCCGATTTGCGCTCGATTCTGGAAGAAGACCCGGACAACGCGACGGCGCTAAACGCTCTGGGCTACACGCTGGCGGATCGTACCGATCGCATCGACGAGGCACGCGAGTACATCGAAAGGGCCCTGGAGATGCGCCCTGACGATCCGGCAGTGATCGACAGCATGGGCTGGGTGCTCTACCGCATGGGTGAGTACGAGCGTGCGGAAGAGTTTTTGCGTAAGGCGTTCTCTCTGTTGCAGGACGCCGAAATCGCGGGCCACCTGGGTGAGCTCATGTGGGCAAGGGGTAATACGTCAGAGGCCGTCGATATCGTCGAGAGCGCATTGGAAGAACACCCGGACGATCGCGATCTCAAGGAATTGCTTGAACGCTTTACGCGTTAGTTTTTTTTTAAGTCGTTCATTAGCGATGCTGACTACCGCGTCGCTCGCGGCCTGCGCCACTACCGGCCCTGTTGACACCACCATCGACGCCGCGCAGGCGTGGGAACAGCGTCAGGCAAAGTCCTATCGTCTCAACAATTGGCGGCTCGACGGCAAGCTCGGCGTGCAATTGCAAAACGAGGCCTGGAACGTGGGGCTCGACTGGCGCCAGCACTTCGATGACTATCGCATCGAAGTGCGTGATCTGCTCGGACGCAAGCAAGCTCAGCTGATCGGCAGCCCGCAGGGCGTCTCCCTGCAGACCGGCAGAAACGACTCGTTCCAGGCGGCCGACGCAGAAACCCTGATGCTCGATGTCCTTGGCTGGTCACTGCCGCTGAAGGGCTTGCGTTACTGGGTGCTCGGTGTGCCCGATCCTGACGGGATTGCCAACCGCACGGAGTGGGATGACGTGGGGCGCCTGCGCGCCCTGGAGCAATCCGGCTGGAAGGTGGATTATGTGCGTTACGCCGCCGAATCCGAGCTGCCTGACCGGATCGCGTTGTCAGCCGAGGGTGTAAAGCTGAAACTGGTAGTGCGCGATTGGCGGCTGGAATAATCGCCCGGGTCTGGCCGGCCGTTGCCAAGATCAACCTCTTTCTGCACATCACTGGCCGGCGTGCCGACGGTTACCATCTTTTGCAGACGGTGTTCCAGTTTCTGGACATTGCCGACGAGTTGCGTTTCGAGGTCACCGACAAAGGACCGATTCGCCGCGTGAGTGGACCGGCCGGCGTTCTCGCCAACGCCGACCTTACGGTGCGCGCGGCCCAGTTGCTGCGGGACCATGCGGGCTGCCGGATGGGTGCGGAGATTCATCTCGACAAGCGGCTGCCTGTGGGCGGTGGGGTAGGCGGTGGCAGCTCCGATGCGGCCACCACGCTGGTCGCGCTAAACGCGTTGTGGGGTTGCGGGCTCGACCCGGGGCAGCTGCAGGAGCTGGGCGCGAGTCTGGGCGCGGACGTGCCAGTCTTCATCAACGGCCACGCGGCCTGGGCGGACGGTGTCGGCGAACGTTTACACATTCTCGAGTTGAGCCAGCCCTGGTATCTGCTGATAAAGCCCGATGTCGAGATATCGACTGCGGAGATATTCGCGGCCCCGGAATTGACACGAAATTGCCCCCCAATCACAATAAGCGACTTTCTCGCGGGCGGGGGTACAAATGTGTGTGAGCCGGTTGTAACACACCGATACCCGCAGGTTTCCAGGGCGCTGGAATGGCTCAGGCAGTATGGGGATGCGCGCCTGACCGGCACCGGCAGTTGCGTATTCGCAGCGTTTGAGCGCGAGGCTTATGCGCAACGCGCCTTGTCGCAGCTGCCGCAACAGTGGCGGGGCTATGTTGCGCGGGGCCTCAACAGATCGCCACTGACTACCTTGTCCCAAGCAGCGGTGTGAATCTGTTGGAAACGGTTTTATGCTCAGCTCGAATTGGGCCGTCGCCAAGTGGTAAGGCACGGGGTTTTGATCCCCGCATTCGCAGGTTCGAATCCTGCCGGCCCAGCCACCTTTTTTTTGGCATGAAGATATGAGTCTCGAAGGCCGCGATCGCCTGTCCGTGTTTACCGGCAATGCCAATCCGCAGTTGGCGCAAAAGATCGTTAATCATCTCAACGTGCCGCTCGGCAAAGCCCTGGTCGGACGCTTCAGCGACGGCGAAGTGCAGATCGAGATCCAGGAAAATGTGCGCGGTCGCGACGTGTTTATTGTGCAATCCACCTGCGCGCCGACCAACGACAATCTCATGGAGCTGTTGATCATGGTGGATGCGATTCACCGGGCCTCGGCCGGCCGCATCACGACCGTGATTCCGTACATGGGCTATGCGCGCCAGGACCGCCGCGTGCGTTCCGCGCGGGTGCCGATTTCGGCCAAGGTTGTCGCCGACATGCTGACCAGCGTCGCGGTCGACCGGGTGCTCACTGTGGACCTGCACGCCGAGCAAATGCAGGGCTTTTTCCAGGTGCCGGTAGATAATGTGTACGCGTCACCGATATTGCTGGGTGATATCTGGCGTCAGAAGCTTGCGGATTTAGTGGCGGTGTCGCCCGATGTCGGCGGGGTGGTGCGGGCCCGGGCGCTGGCCAAGCGGCTGGACGATGCCGACCTCGCGATCATCGACAAACGCCGTCCGCAGGCCAACGAGGCTCAGGTGATGAACATCATCGGTGATGTGAGCGGGCGGACGTGCATCATTATCGATGATATGGTTGATACAGCGGGCACTTTGTGTGAAGCTGCGCGCGCGTTGAAGGAGCACGGGGCCGCCAGGGTGCTGGCATATGCGTCACATCCCGTGTTGTCCGGTAACGCCGTCAGGAATATCGAGGGCTCGGCCCTCGACGAATTGGTGGTGACGGACACGATTCCGCTCAGCGAACGCGTGCAGGCTTGCAGCAAGGTCCGCCAGTTGAGCGTGTCGGGGATGCTGGCCGAATCCATCCGGCGTATCAACGAGGACGAATCGGTCAGCAGCCTGTTTATGGACTAGGGTTGTTGTTGACGCACTAAAAACTGGAGTCGGGTATGAGTAGTGTTGGATTTACATTGAACGCCGAGCCCCGTAGCGAACAGGGCAAAGGCGCCAACCGCCGCTTGCGTCACGCCGGCAAAGTCCCGGGCGTACTGTACGGCGCCGGTAAGGATCCCATGCCGATCATGCTCGATCATCAAAAGCTGATGCACGATCTGGCGCGCGAGGCATTCTACTCGCATATCCTGACGGTGAACGTAAACGGCACTTCGGAGCGGGCGATTCTGCGTGACTTGCAACGCCATCCGAGCAAGCCGCGCATACTGCATGTCGATTTGCAGCGCGTGAGCGAAGACAAGGAAATTCGCGTCAACGTACCGATCCACTTTATCGGCGAGGACGTTGCCGTAGGCGTCAAGCAGCAGGGCGGTGTCGTGAGTCACTTGTTGTCGGAAATCGAGATTTCCTGCCTGCCGAAAGATCTGCCGGAGTTTATCGAGGCGGATATTACCAAGCTCGAGCTCAACGAGTCACTGCACCTGTCCGACCTCAAGGTCGCGCAGGGTGTGACGATCGTGGAGCTGAGCTATGGCGAAGAGCGCGATCACGCCGTGGTCAATATTCATGTGCCGCGCGCCATCGAGATCGAAGCGCCCGAAGAAGGGCTGGAGGAGGGCGCAGTGCCTGAGGGCGAGGCCGACGAGGAAGGCAAGGAGGCCGGTGAGGAAAGCAAGGAGGCCGGCGAGGCAAGCTGACTGGAGCAGTGACCGAGGACGCGTCCATTCAGCTCGCCGTGGGTTTGGGGAATCCCGGCGAGCGCTACCAAAGAACCCGGCACAACGCCGGGTTCTGGTTTATGGAGGAGCTGGCGCGCGGTTTTCAGCAAACATTTCGCGAGGAGCGCAAATTCCTCGGCGAATCCGCACGAATCAGCTGCGGAGAATTCGACACGCGCCTCCTTAAGCCCCTCACATTCATGAATCGCAGTGGCCAGGCCGTTCAACTCGCTGCGGGCTATTATCATATTCCCATGTCCAGGGTGCTGATCATCCACGATGAAATCGATCTGCCGCCTGGCACGGCGCGTATCAAACGGGGCGGCGGTCACGGCGGGCACAATGGCCTGCGCGATGTCTTCGACCATGTCGGCAAGGACTTCTGGCGCCTGCGCATCGGCGTCGGCCATCCGGGCCACAAGGATGACGTCATCGACTACGTGCTGGAGCCGCCGCGCAGGGAAGAACAGGAGCTGATTCTCGAAAGCATCGATGACGCGTTGGCGGCGACCCCGCGGCTGCTCGCCGGAGAATTTGAACGGGCGATGCATCAGTTGCATAGCAACAGCGAGGGCCGTGCGAGCGATGGAGGTGAGAGCGAACCTGATGGCGGGGATCAGCTTTAGCACGGGACTTTCGGGATGGGTTTCAAATGTGGCATCGTCGGCTTGCCTAACGTCGGCAAGTCGACGCTCTTCAACGCGCTGACGAAGGCGCAGATCGCGGCCGAGAACTATCCGTTCTGCACGATCGACCCCAACGTGGGGATGGTGCCTGTGCCGGACCCGCGCCTGGATATCATCACCGGCATCGTCAAGCCGGCGAAAACGATTCCGACGATGATGGAGTTTGTCGATATAGCGGGCCTGGTGGCTGGCGCCTCAAAAGGCGAGGGTCTGGGCAATCAGTTTTTGGGTCACATCCGCGAGACGGACGCAATTGCCCATGTTGTACGCTGTTTCGAGAACGACGACATTGCCCATGTTGCCGGCAGGATCGATCCGGCGGGGGACATCGAGACCATCAACACCGAGCTCATACTCGCCGATCTGGATACCGTCGACAGGGCGCTGGAGAGAGTCAAGAAGCAAACGCGCTCTGGCGACAAGGAGGCGTTGGCGCGCCAACGTGCTATTGAGACGGCGCAGGCGCATCTGGGGGAGGGCGATCCCGCGCGCTCGTTGATGCTCGCTGATGCCCAGCGCGAGGCGTTGCACGAGCTGCATCTCATCACCAACAAGCCCGCTTTCTACATCGCGAATGTCGACGAAGACGGATTTTCGGATAACCCGGCGCTCGAGGCATTGGGCGAAATTGCCGGCAACGAGCAGGCCGAAGTCGTGCCCGTGTGCGCGGCAATCGAGGCGGAAATCGTGCAGCTCGAGGATGACGAGAAGGCGGAGTTTCTCGCCGAAATGGGGCTCGAGGAACCCGGCCTGCACCGCGTGATCCGTGCCGGCTACACGCTGCTCGGACTGCAAACCTTCTTTACCGCCGGCCCCAAAGAAGCACGCGCCTGGACCGTTACACACAACGCCACGGCGCCCCGCGCGGCGGGACGCATCCACACGGATTTCGAGAAAGGCTTCATCCGCGCGGAGGTGATCTCATACGATGACTTTGTCGCCTACAACGGCGAGCAAGGCGCCAAAGACGCGGGCAAATGGCGGCTGGAGGGTAAGGACTATGTCATTCAGGAAGGTGACGTCGTCCACTTTCGGTTCAACGTGTGACGGCGCAGGGCTGGCGCGGTGCATTGCCATTAGTTGGGCCGTTGTGCATCATCAACCGACGCGCCCCCTCCACGGACTTCAAGGCGCAGCGGCACAGACCGTAGTCCACAGTTGCTTGATTGAACTGCAATCACATCGCCCCGCGTGCCGCGATAGGCAGGTACGTTCTGTGCCGCTTGTCAACACAAGCTGTCGAAAGGCCAATGTGCTGTTTCTGATGTTCCCCGCGGCCCCCCGGCTCATGACTCTCCAAGCAGACAGGATTGCGGTTTTGTGACGTAATTGTCCGTTTCGCCACGTTGCCCGTGACAATTGAGAGGTTGCTTCAGGGCTAAATCCGCGAGAGACACAAATCTCTCGCGAGGTCACTATGGGGGCTCCGCGGGGAGCCCTCTTTTCTCCAAAAGGAGACGTCGTGTCTCGGCGCAGCGACCCGCCATCGTCGCTCCACAAGTGCATCTGCCGCAATGATGGCGTCGGCAATTGACCAGATCGTCAGGGTCTGTCGGAGTAACGCCGAGAATTCGCGAACCTTCGTGACGCTAGTACTGGCAGCTCAAGCTCCTCGCCCGGTGGCCCAGAACCTCATCCCTTGAGATTGCAAATCCGATCGCGTATTGTGCGCCGTTCCGCCGTGGCTATGTAGCTCAGTTGGTTAGAGCGCGGCACTCATAATGCTGAGGTCGGTGGTTCGAATCCACCCATAGCCACCACCAAATAGCTCACGTCCTCCGCTCGACCACAGACCTGCGGAATTCCGGGTGGTTCGAGCCAGTCTGCATGATCCAGCGAATGCTCTGCTGATAGCGTGCATACCGCCTTACCATCTTCGCGCCCCCAAATTCACCCCAATTCTTGAGGCACTTGCGTCGGACAAGAAGGCGCTGTGTGATGTGGATCACGTCATGGTTTTTGACGCCTGATATCATGATTTTATCAAGACAGGTTGTTCCCCTCCGAACTCGCGGCACCCGCCGCTCCCTCTGAGGCGCAACCACTGAAAAAGGCAAGCCCGCTGAAAGGCGGTGCACGCAAAATTAC